>JBOIEI010000001.1:0-3811 GCA_050741055.1 Burkholderiales bacterium
GGTTATCGATGCGCTTGACCTCTTCGAAACCGAAAACCTTCTTGTAGAACGCCGCCTGCTTTTCCGGATCGAGACTGGCAATGGCGAGATGCTGAATGCGCGCCATGTTTCTCTCCTTGCGATGATGACTGTTGTGGTCGATGCGAAAATCGCGATGCCGCGCCGAGTATTCCGATTCGCCTCGCAAGGGTCAAGCCAAAGTTGACAGCCGAAATGGCGGCGAGGCCAACATGCGGACCGAGATGGCGCCGTCATCGGCGCCTACGACAAGTCGAGCTTCCGAGCGCGGCGCAACGCCGCTCACGAGCTTGCGCTACGTTGCTTCCGAATCGCGTCCAACGTCTCGCGCGCGAAGCAAAGATCCACCCACGCTTTCGCCTTCTCCTGCAGGCTGCGCAGCAGGTACGCCGGGTGGTAGGTGACGATCAGCGGCGTGCCCCGATACTGGTGCACGCGCCCGCGCAGGCTTGCGATCGAGGCATCGGTCTGGAGCAGGTGATTGGCGGACACGCGCCCGAGCGCGACGATGAGCTTGGGCTCGATCAATTCGATCTGACGTGCGAGGTAGGGCTCGCAGCAGGTCATCTCACGCTCTTCCGGGTTGCGGTTGCTCGGCGGCCGGCACTTGACGACGTTGGCGATGTAGACGCCCTTGCCGCGTTCGAGCTCGATAGCCGCGAGCATGTTGTCCAGCAGACGTCCCGCCTGGCCGACGAAGGGCTCGCCCTTGGCGTCTTCTTCCGCCCCCGGGCCTTCGCCGACGAAGAGCCAATCGGCCTTTTCGTCGCCGACGCCGAATACGGTCTGCGTGCGGGTGCGATGGAGCGGACAGGCGATGCATTGCGCAACCGAGCCCTTCAGTGCTGCCCAATCCATTTGCATGATCCGCTGCCGGCGCGCTCGCGCCTCACCTTCCTCCACCTCGGACAGCGGCGTCACGCGCCTTTTCGCGGCGGCTTCGGTGGCTGGCTGAGCCGCATGTCTCTGGGTGCGGCTCGCCGGCTCGGGCACATCGGGCGATGATGACGAGACCATGGATTCTGTGTGGCCAGCTTTGCGCGCGCGGCTCTCCGGCTCACTCGCAGGCTGCGCGACGGCACTCTCGACTGCGGTTGCGGGCGGCTGCTCTACAGCACTCTTGGCTTCGATTGCAGGCGCCGGCGCCACGATACTCTCGGCTTCGGTTGCGGCTGCGCCCGAAGCCGATGACGCATCGCTGCCCGCCGGCGCGCGCAGCCGCCACAGCGGCGCGATGCCCATCTCTTCCAGGATCAGCTTGCGGCTCATAGCGGGAGCGCGAGCAGCAGCGCGTCCTCGCGCCCGCCATGATCCGGGTAGTAGCCACGGCGCACGGTGATCTGCTCGAAGCCGACATCGCGATAGAGCGCGCGTGCCACGGTGTTGGAAGGGCGCACTTCGAGCAACAGCAGCCGGGCGCTCTGCCCTCTCGCCAGGTCGATCTGATTGAGCAGCAGCGCCCGCCCATGGCCGTGTCCCTGCCATGGCGCGTCGATGCTGAGATTGAGCAGGTGCGCTTCGCCGGCTGCGGCGGTGAGAATGGCGTAGCCCATGAGCGTCGATTCGCACGCCATCACCGTGCAGTGGTAGCGCGCGATCAGCGAATCGGCGAAATTTCCGCGCGACCACGGAAAAGGGTAGATGCGCTGCTCGATCTCGCAGACGCGGTCGAGGTCCTCGATGCACATCGGACGATACGCAATCGCCGGATTCGGTATTGCGCTCACGGCTGCTCCTCGATCGTCAACGCCACCTTGTCGCGCACGTACACCGGCACGGCTTCGGCCGCCGGCTTGCCGCCGCCGCGTGCCATCTCGGCCGCCGCCAGAATCGCGATCTCGCGCGCGTGCGGCAGGGCGATCGGCGCGACCGCCGCCAGCGCCTCGCCGAGCTTTGCCCGCAACGCATCGGCGTAGACGATGAACCCGTTGCCGCAGCCGGTCCACGACCCGGCCGGGAGCGCCGGCACGGATTCCGCGGCGTGCACGCCCGGCGCTCGCACCGTCTCCCAGCCGCCGGCGGTTCGCCGGTATGCGGCCGAATACACCTGCCGCATGCGCGCATCCAGGCAGCACACTGCTTCGTTCGCTCCCGACGCCTGTGCCAGCGCAACCAAGGTCCCGACCCCCACCACGGGGAGCCCCGCGCCGAATGCAAGCCCTTGCGCCACGCCGCAAGCGATGCGCAAGCCCGTGAACGAGCCCGGCCCTTCGCCGAACGCGATCGCATCGAGCCCGCGCACGCCGACGCCGGCACCGCGCAGGAGCTTGTCGACCATGGGCAGCAGCACCTCGGAGTGGCGTTGCCCCGCGTGCACCGCGTCCGCCGCCACCTCGCCCTCGACCCACAGCGCGGCCGAGCACAATTCGGTGGAAGTGTCGATGGCGAGAAGCTTCACGGAGCAGGCAAACCGAACGCGGATGCGGGAGGGGCAGGTCATTATACGGCGGCGCTGCGCCCGGTTTGCGAATGGGAGACTCGCAGGCCGCAGATTGGACACAGCGCACGCGGATGCCTAGACTCGGCGGCTGCACCGTTGTTCGCGCAGCCATCGCCAAGCCGCCATGACCACGCTCGTCGATCGACTCAGCGACTATGTCGCCGCGCTTTCCTACCCGAGCCTTCCCGGCGACGTGGTGCACCAGACCAAGCGGCTGATCCTCGACACGATCGGCTGCGCGCTCGGCGGCTATGCCTCGGAGCCGGCGCGCATCGCGCGCGAGCTTGCCGCCACCGTGACAGCCACGCAAAGCGCAACCGTGCTCGGCAGTGGCAAGCGCACGAGCCCGGATCTCGCCACCTTCGCCAACGGCGTGATGATCCGTTATCTCGACTTCAACGACGGCTACACGAGCAATGGCGAATCGGGCCATCCGAGCGACAGCATGGCCGCCGCGCTGACGGTGGGCGATCTCATGCGCCGCGACGGGCGCGAGCTGATCGTCGCGACGGTGGCGGCATACGAGGTGTTCTGCCGCGTCTGCGACCAGGCCGATCTCAAGCCGCTCGGGTTCGATCACGTCACCGTCGGCGGCATGGCGAGCACCGCGGCCGCGGCACGTCTGTTCGGGCTCGCGCCCGAGCCGATGCGGCATGCATTCAACCTCGGCATCGCGCCCAACGTCGCGCTCTATCAGACACGCATCGGCAACGTATCGATGTGGAAGGGCTGCGCCTACGCCAACGCCAGCCGCAACGCCGTGTTCGCAGCCATGCTGGCCGAGCGTGGCATGACCGGGCGCTCGCCCGTGTTCGAAGGCGTCGGCGGCTATTTCAAGGCGGTCACCCGCAAGCCGTTCGACCTCGGCCCGATGGGCGGCGGCGCCGAGCCGTTCAAGATCATGCAGTGCCTGATGAAGCGCTTTCCGCTCGGCCAGTATTCCCAGACCGTTGCCGAAGCCGCGATCGCCGCCCGCGACAAGATCGGATCGATCGACCAGATCGCCGAAGTGCACGTCGAAACGCTCGCGACCGCCATCCGCCTCATGGCGGGCGACGCGCAGAAATGGGAGCCCGAGACGCGCGAGACGGCCGATCACAGCATGCCTTACACGGTGGCGACGGCATTGACGTACGGCGATATTGCCGATGAGCATTTCGACGAGACGCATCTGCGCGATCCGAAGCTGCGCGAGCTGACGCGCCGGGTGAAGGTGAGCGAATGGCAGGAAGCCAATCGCCGCATGCCCGAGGCGATGCTCTGCCGCGTGACGGTGACGACGAGAAGCGGTGCGAAGCACGAATCCTGCGTCGAATATCACCGCGGCCATTGGCGCAATCCGATGAGCGATGC
>JBOIEI010000002.1:0-2344 GCA_050741055.1 Burkholderiales bacterium
GTCATGCAATACGCGCTTCCCGAGCTCGAGCGGCTTTCGATTGACGTGCGGGCGCTCGCACGCCGCCGCGACGCATTGAGCGCGGCCCTGACGAAAGCCGGCCACGGCGTGCTGCCGCCAGAGGGTACGTTCTATCTATGGGTGAAGTGGGCGAGCGGCGATCCCGAGCAGCAATGGAATGCGCTCGCTGACGGCGGCGTGTTCGTTATGCCGGGCAGCATCATGAGCGCACCGGATTACTTCCGCATCAGCCTCACCGCTTCCGACGCCATGGTCGAGCGGGCGTTGCCGATTTTTGCCTGCCTCGGCGATGGCTGGCATGTCGGGGAAAAGCGCTGAGCAAGGCGTCCTAGGACGCCGAGCAGCCGCACTTTTGCACATGGTTTTCGGTCTCCCGGTATAGTGGCGTGGTTCGCTCCAGTCGGTAGGGGCGATCGAGCGATATCAGTAGGAGACATGAACGCTCGAACGATGCTCGATTGCAGGAGCCAGGCCATGACTACACCCATCATGCTGCGCGGTTATGTCGCGCTCACGAGCGAATTCCGTGCGGGCCGAAGCAGCGCCCGCGACTATCTCGACGAAACGCTGGCACGCATCGCGAAACGCGATCCGGAGATCGGCGCCTTCGTCGCACTGAACAAGGAAGGCGCGATCAGCGCCGCAGAGGCGTCGACCGCCCGCTGGCGCGACGGCCGGCCACTGTCGCCGATCGACGGCATGCCGATAGGGATCAAGGACATCATCGAGACTGCCGACATGCCCACCGGCCAGGGCTCGCTCCTGTTCGAGGGTCACGAGTCTCACCGCGACTCGGCCAGCATCCACGCTTTGCGCGAGGCCGGTGCGGTCATCATCGGCAAGACGACCACGACCGAATTCGCGGCCACTCACCCGTGGCACAAGACCAGGAACCCGCACGACGCAACGCGCACGCCGGGCGGCTCTTCGAGTGGCTCGGCGGCCGCGGTCGGCTCCGGCATGGTGCCGGTGGCGCTGGGTACTCAGGTGGTCGGCTCGATCCTGCGGCCATCGAGCTTTTGCGGCGCCATCGGCTTCAAGCCGAGCGTCGGCGCGATCAACCGCAGCGGCTCGCACGATCACTTCAGCCAGAGCTGCCAGGGCGCGATCGGCGCGACGCTGGCCGACACCTGGCTGGTGCTGCGCGCCATCGCCGACCGCGCCGGCGGCGACCCCGGCTTCGTCGGGCTCGAAGGTGCTGTGAACTTTGGCCAGAGGACGAGGCCGCGCATGGGCTTTCTCGAAACCGGCGGCTGGAGCTTCACGAGCGAAGGCGCACGCAAGGCCTTTGCCGAGGCGAAAGCGCGCTTCGCCAAGCTCGGCATCGCGCTGCAGGGGCGCGCTGAAGATTCCAGCATCGAGACAGTCGAGCAAGCGATTGCCGATGCACAGGCGCTGACGCGCGCCATCAATGCCTGGGAAGGCCGTTGGCCGCTGAACACCTACGCCGATCTGGACGCGGCGAAGCTCAGCCCACCGGCGCGCGACCGTTTGAAGAGCGCGGAATCGATGACGCAACGCCAATACAGCGAGCTGCTGTCGCGCCGCAGCGCCGCACGCATGGCCTACGCCAAGGCCGCAAGCCGATACGACGCGTTCGTAACGCTTGGTGCATGCGGCGCGGCGCCGGTGGGGTTGGGCTCGACCGGAGATCCGGCAATGAACGTGACCGCATCGCTGCTCGGTTGCCCGGCCCTGACACTGCCGCTGCTGCAAGACGAAGGGCTGCCGCTCGGCTTGCAGCTTCTCGGGGCAACCGGCCGCGATGCAGCACTATTCGAGGTGGCGGGGTGGGTGGCCGCCGATGCCTTCGGCCGCATGGATCTGGTGGGGACGGCGGCGGGCTGAAGGTTGGCGAGACCGGCCGCGGGCGCGGTTATCCGCCGAGCTCCACGATGTAGAGTCCCGCGTTGTAGTCGGTGATATAGATGAGGCCGTTCCGGTCGACGAAGACGTCCGCGGTCTGGATCACCTTGGCGCGATTGGGCCGGTGATCGAAGAGCCGCGCCGGCGCGGGCGGTACCAGGGCCCCGATTTCGACCGGTCGGCGCGGATCGCGGATATCGAATGCGCGCACTCCCGCGTTCTGATAGGTGGCGAAAACGATCTCCGAGCTGACGAAGCTGCCCGGCCGGTTTTCGTGCAGGTTGTGCGGGCCAAAGTGACCGCCCTTGTTCCTGTAGTCGGCCTCCGCGGGTTGTGGAAAGGTCGCGATGATCGACGGGTTGGATCGGTCCCGATTGTCGAATACCCAGATGTTCTTGACGCCGTCCTCCTGGTGGTCGAGCACCGCTTCGTCGAGGACCACCAGCAGGTCGCGGTC
>JBOIEI010000003.1:0-21241 GCA_050741055.1 Burkholderiales bacterium
TGGTCGTTCGGGCTGTGTATTTGCAAGGGTTGAACAACGATTTCCTGCAGCAGAAAGGCGAATCGCGCTACAGCCGGGTGGTGGAAATCAGCGCGCACCGCGGCCGCATCACCGATCGGCACGGTGAGCCGCTGGCGATTTCGACCGCGGTCGAATCGGTCTGGGCGAGCCCACCGGACTTCGATCCGAACGCGGACCAGCTCAAACGCCTCGCTCGCCTGCTTGGGGTCGAAGCCGACGACATCAGGCGCCGGGTAGCGGATCAGGAACGGGAATTCGCCTACCTGCGCCGTCAGCTTCCGCCCGAGCAGGCCGCGCGCGTCGTGGAGCTCGACATACCGGGCGTGTTCCTGCAGCGCGAGTATCGCCGCTACTATCCGGCGGGCGAAGTGACCGCACACTTGATCGGCATCACCGACATCGACGACAGAGGCCAGGAAGGGCTCGAGCTGGCCTATCAGGACGAGCTGGTGGGCAAACCCGGCAGCCGGCGCGTCATCAAGGACCGGCTCGGCCGCATCGTCGAGGACGTGGAAAGCATCCGCGCCCCGCAGCAGGGACGCGACCTCACGCTCTCTATCGATCTCAAGATCCAGTACACCGCTTACCGGGAGCTGAAGCGCGCGCTGGAAGAGCACAAAGCCAAGGCGGGCGGCATCGTTGTGCTCGACGCACGCACCGGTGAAGTGCTCGCGATGGCCAACCTGCCGGCCTACAACCCGAACAACCGCGGCCGCATAGATCCGCAGCGCTCCCGCAACCGCGCACTGATCGATCTGTTCGAGCCGGGATCGACGCTCAAGCCGTTCACGATCGCCGCCGCGCTCGAGGCCGGCCGGGTACAGCCGGACACGATCGTGCCGACCGGCAACGGCCGCATGATGGTCGGGAAGAGGGTGATCAGCGATGTCCATCCCGCGGGCGCCATCACAGTGGCGCAAGTCATCCAGAAATCGTCCAACGTCGGCGCGGCCAAGATCGCGCTAAGCCTGCCGGCGCAGGCGATGTGGGAGATGTTCGCGCGCTCGGGCTTCGGCAGGGTGCCCGATTCCGGCTTTCCGGGCGAAGGCTCGGGGCGGCTGCGGCCGTATCAGAAATGGAAGCCGATCGAACAGGCGACCATGTCGTACGGTCACGGCATCTCGGTGAGCCTGATGCAGCTCGCGCGGGCCTACACGATCTTCGCCAACGAAGGCGAGCTCAAATCCGTCACGCTGCTCAAGCGCGAAGAACCGGAGGCCGGGAAGCAGGTCATTTCGCCGGCGAGCGCGCACGCCCTGAGCAAGATGCTCGAGCTCGCGGTGCAGCCCGGCGGCACCGCGCCGCGCGCGCAAGTCGCAGGCTATCGCGTCGCGGGCAAGACCGGAACGGCGCACAAGCTCGAGAACGGTCGCTATGCGCCGCACAAGTACGTTTCCTCCTTCGTCGGTTTCGCCCCGGCCTCGGACCCGCGCATCGTCATCGCGGTGATGATCGACGAGCCCTCCGCAGGACAGCACTACGGGGGTTCCGTGGCGGCGCCGGTGTTTCGCGAAGTGGCGGCGGCCACGTTGCGCGGGCTGTCGGTTGCGCCGGATGCACCTACCCTGAACGTGAAGCTACCCCCGGCCGATGCGCCGCTGATCAAGGAAGACGTGTGGGTGGCGCGCGAAGACTCCGGGCCTCAAGGCTGACGATGGACCCGCAGCAATGGACGGCGCAGCACTGCCTCGATGCGCTTCGGAGGCACGGAATCGAAGCGGTGCACCTGCGCAACGACAGCCGGCAAGTTCGGCCGGGCGAGGTATTCGTCGCGTACCCGGGCGAACGGCTTGACGGGCGCGATTTCATCGCGGCCGCGATAGCGAACGGGGCGGCAGCGGTCCTGTGGGAGCGGCAAGACTTCGAGTGGCAGCGACGATGGCAGGTCGCGAACATCGGCATTGCGGGTTTGCGCGATCTCGCCGGCGAGATTGCAGCCCTCGCGGCCGGCGAGCCTGCGCGCGATCTGTTGATGATCGGCGTGACCGGCACCAACGGCAAGACGTCGTGCAGCCACTGGATCGCGGCAGCCTTGAGTGCGGCTGGCCGGCGTAGCGCGGTCATCGGCACGCTCGGGCACGGATTCTTGGGCGCGCTCGAAGGGCTCGCCAATACGACCCCGGATGCGCTCGCCCTGCATCCATTGCTGGCGCGCTATCGCCACGAGGGCGCCTGCTGCGTCGCCATGGAAGCTTCCTCGCACGGCTTGGTGCAAGGACGTTTGAGCGGAGCCCGTTTCGACATCGCGCTCTTCACCAATCTCACGCGCGACCATCTCGACTACCACGGCGACATGGTGCGCTACGGCGAAGCGAAGGCGCGGCTGTTCGAATGGCCCGGACTGGGATGCGCGGTAATCAACATCGACGATGCCTTCGGCCGCAGCCTGGTGGGGCGGCTTAACGGCAGCCGCGCAGCCGTGCTCACTTACGGTCTGACCGGCGGGACCGTTGCGGGCACGCGCCTGGACCTGCATCGCTTCGGCCTGGAGCTGGAAATTCGCACCCCGTGGGGCGAGGGCGTTGTCCGCAGCCCGCTTTTCGGTGCTCACAATGCCGCGAACCTGCTCGGCGTCGTGAGCGTGCTGATCGCGGCCGATGTTCCATTCGCCCAGGCACTGGAGGCGCTCGAGCGCCTCGCCCCGGTCGAAGGCCGGATGCAGACTCTGGGCGGAGACGACAAGCCGCTCGTCATCATCGACTATGCGCATACGCCCGATGCGCTGGAGCAGGCGCTGGCATCCTTGCGCCGGCATTTCGACGCTGGCCGCCTGGTTTGCGTGTTCGGCTGCGGCGGCGAGCGCGATGCCGGCAAGCGACCGCTCATGGGACAGGCGGCGTCCCGTCTCGCGGACGAGGTCGTAATCACCAGCGACAACCCGCGCGCCGAAGATCCCGCCGCGATCATCGCCGAAATTGCCGCCGGCGCACGCCCCCCGCTCGTCCTGGAACCGGACCGGGGCCGAGCGATCGCCGGAGCGATTGCCGGAGCGCAGCGCGAAGACGTGGTGCTCGTCGCCGGCAAGGGACACGAGCCTTACCAGGAGATCGCGGGGGTGCGCCATCCCTTCAGCGACGCCGCCGTGAGTCGCCTGTGTCTCGACCGCTGGCCCGAGCGCGTTCCCGATCCATTGGCTGCCGGGGCGCGCGCATGATGGGCCTGCGCGAGGCGGCCGCAGCCATGGCCGGTCGGCTGCATGGCGAGGATCGGCCGTTTTACGGCGCGGCGACCGACACGCGCTCCATGGCCGCCGGCGAGCTTTTCTTCGCCATCAAGGGCGATCGCTTCGATGCCGTCCAGTTTCTCGACCAGGCATTCGCGGCCGGCGCGGCCGGCGCCGTGGTGCAAGGCGAGGCGCTGCGCGCAGCCGCTGCGCCTCGTTCGCTTATCCGGGTGGACGATACCCGCGCCGCGCTGGGACGGCTTGCGACGTATTGGCGCCGGCGTTTCCGGCTGCCCCTGATCGCGATCACCGGAAGCAACGGCAAGACCACGGTGAAGGACATGATCGCGGCGGTGCTGCGCGCCGGCTGCGCCGACCCGGCCGAGGTTCTCGCCACCGAAGGCAATCTCAACAACGACATCGGCATGCCGCTCACGCTGCTGCGGCTGAGGGCCTCGCACCGCTATGCGGTGATCGAAATGGGCATGAACCACGCCGGCGAGATCCGCTACCTGAGCGGCCTCGCGCGGCCGAACGTGGCGCTGGTGACCAACGCCGGCAGCGCGCATATCGGGCTGCTCGGCAGCCTGGACGCGATCGCCCAGGCCAAGGGCGAGATCTACGAAGGTCTGGATGAAGGCGGCATTGCGATCGTCAATGCCGACGACGCGTTCGCCGATTTGTGGCGGAGCCAGAACGCGCACCGGCGCACGATCGATTTTGCGCTCGACGCCCAAGCGCAAGTCACCGGACGCTATGCGGGCCACGCTTTGCATAGCGACATCGTCATCCGCACGCCGCGCGGCCAGTGCGAGCTCCGTCTCGATGTGCCGGGCGAGCACAACGTTCGCAATGCCATTGCCGCCGCGGCGGCGGCCTACGCGCTCGACGTGCCGCTAGCCGCTGTGGGCGCGGGCCTGGCCGCCTTTCGCGGTCCCAAGGGCCGCTTGCAGCGCTGTGCCGGGCGCAACGGCGCGGTCGTGATCGACGATAGCTACAACGCCAACCCCGAATCCACGCTGGCTGCGATCGCGGTGCTCGCCTCGATGCCCGGGAAGCGCATGCTCGTGCTCGGCGACATGGGCGAGCTCGGGGCGGACACGGACGCGAGCCACCTGCGAGCCGGCGAGGCGGCGCGCGCTGCCGCAATCGAGCGCCTGTTCACGCTGGGAGCGGCGAGCGCGTTGGCAGCGGCTGCGTTCGGGCCTTCGGCGCGGCATTTCTCCCGTATCGAAGAGCTCGTTGCTGCGGTCGAGCCCGAGCTCGACGCCGATACCACGGTGCTGGTGAAAGGATCGCGCTTCATGGGCATGGAGCGCGCGGTGCAATCGTTCAAGGCAGAGGCGCCATGACGAGCCGCGGCCGATGCAACGATGAAGTGGGTGCAGGGCGAGGCTTTTCATGCTGCTCGCATTGACGCAATGGCTCGCAACCGAGGTTCGCGCATTCAATGTCTTCGCCTACATCACCCTGCGCGCGGTGCTTGCATGCCTGACGGCGCTGATCATTTCGTTCGTGGTGGGCCCGGCGATGATCCGCAAGCTCGCGGCCTACAAGATCGGCCAGGCGGTGCGCGACGACGGACCGAGCACGCACCTCACCAAGGCCGGCACGCCGACCATGGGCGGCGCGCTCATTCTGGTCTCGATCATCGTCACCACGCTCTTGTGGGCGGATCTGCGCAACCGCTTCGTCTGGGTGGTGCTGGGCGTCACGCTGGGCTTCGGCCTGATCGGCTGGATCGACGACTACCGCAAGGTGGTGCATCGCAACCCCAAGGGGCTGTCGGCGGCGGCAAAGTTCTTCTGGCAATCGCTGATCGGCCTTGGCGCCGCCGTACTGATCGCCCTCACCGCGAGCCTGCCGGCGCAGACGGCATTCATCGTGCCGTTCTTCAAGACTATCGCCTATCCGCTCGGGGTCGTCGGTTTCATCGCGATGACCTATTTCGTCATCGTCGGCACCAGCAACGCGGTCAACCTGACCGACGGCCTGGATGGGCTCGCCATCATGCCGACGGTCATGGTCGGCGCCGCGCTGGGCATATTCGCTTACGTCACCGGCAACTCGGTCTTCTCCAAGTACCTCGCCTTTCCCTACATCCCGGGCGCGGGCGAGCTAACGGTGTTCTGCGCGGCGCTGGCCGGGGCGGGGCTTGCCTTTCTCTGGTTCAACGCCTATCCGGCGGAAGTGTTCATGGGCGATGTCGGCGCACTCGCGCTCGGCGCTGCGCTCGGGACGATCGCCGTGATCGTGCGCCAGGAAGTGGTGCTGTTCATCATGGGCGGCGTGTTCGTGGTCGAGACCTTGTCGGTAATGCTGCAGGTCGCTTCCTTCAAGCTCACCGGCAGGCGCATCTTCCGAATGGCGCCGCTGCACCATCACTACGAGCTCAAAGGCTGGAAGGAAAATCAAGTGGTGGTCCGTTTTTGGATCATCACCATGATGCTGGTGCTCGTTGGGCTTTCAACGTTGAAGCTGCGGTGATCGCGTTCGATGGCTGAAACCATGCAACTGCAAGGCAGAAGCGTTCTGGTCCTCGGGCTCGGCGCCACGGGTCTGTCCATGGCGCGCTGGCTCGCGCGCCAGGGCGCGTGCGTGCGTGTGGCCGACAGCCGCACCGATCCGCCGAACGCTTTGCAGCTGCGCAACGAGTTGCCCGACGCGCGCCTGGACACCGGCCCCTTCCGGTCCACGAGCTTCGACGCGATCGATCTCGTCGCCATCAGCCCGGGAGTTGCGCTGAGCGAACCGGTGCTGAAGCAGGCGCTGGACCAGGGCTTGCCGATCGTGGGCGACGTGGAGCTGTTCGCGCACGCGAAGGATGCAGCCTCGAGAGTCATCGCCGTCACGGGCTCGAACGGCAAAAGCACGGTCACGATGATGGCCGGCTCGATGTGCGAGGCGGCCGGCGCGCGCACCGTGGTAGCCGGCAACATCGGGCTTCCCGTGCTGGACGCGCTGAGCGAGGCAACGCAGGCTGAGATCTACGTGCTGGAGCTTTCCAGCTTTCAGCTGGAAACGACGTGCTCGCTCGATCCGGCCGCCGCGACGGTCCTCAACCTGAGCGAGGATCATCTCGACCGCTACGATGGCATGCGAAGCTATGCTCGGACGAAGGCGAGGATCTTCCAGGGGAGCGGCGCGCAGGTGCTGAACCGGGAAGATGGCTGGAGCATGGGCATGCGCCTGCCCGACCGGCAAGTCGCGACCTTCGGTCTGAACGCACCGCACGGGTCGCGCGATTGGGGCATCGTGTCGGACGCGAGCGGCGCGTTCCTCACCCAGGGCGGCCGCCGCGTCATGGCGTTGTCCGAGCTCGGCGTTCCCGGATTGCACAACGCCGCCAATGCGCTCGCGGCACTCGCGCTGTGCACGACGCTCGGCCTGCCGGAATCACCCATGGTCGGCGCCTTGCGCGCGTTCCGCGGTCTGCCGCACCGTCTGCAGCCGGTCGCGGTCTGCGGAGAAGTCACCTTCTACGATGATTCCAAGGGCACGAACGTGGGCGCCACCGTGGCCGCGCTGTCCGGGCTCGGCCGCACCAGCGTGCTGATCGCCGGGGGCGAGGGCAAAGGGCAGGATTTCGCGCCTCTGGCGCAGGCCGTGCAGCACCATGCCCGCGCGGTGGTGCTGATCGGCCGCGATCGCGACCGCATTCGTGCGGCGCTCGCCGCTAGTGGTGTCGCGCTCATGGCGGCCGACACGCTCGAGGACGCGGTCGGCATCGCGTACGCGGCCGCCATGCCGGGCGATGCCGTGTTGCTGTCGCCGGCGTGCGCGAGCTTCGACATGTTTCGCGACTATCGCCACCGCGGCGACGCATTCGCGCGCATCGCGCGTGCGCTGGCACAACGCTCGGGGGGACGGCATTGAATGTTCTATCGCGACGTTCAGCGCATCCAGCCAGCCGCGGAGTACGACCGGGGAATCGTCGGCGTGACTGTCGCGCTGCTCTCGCTCGGGATCGTGATGGTGTACTCCTCGTCGATCGCAATGGCCGAGGCGGCTCGGCACACCGGCCACCAGTCGGCCTATTTCCTGCTCCGGCACACGCTGTTCGTGGCCGTGAGCGTGGCCATCGCGATCGCGGCGTTCCAGGTGCCGATCCGCATCTGGCAGCGCTACGCACCGTTGCTGTTCCTGTCCGGCATGTCTTTGCTGGTGCTCGTCCTGGTGCCCGGCATCGGCCGCGAGGTGAACGGCAGCCAGCGCTGGTTGCCCTTGGGCCTGCTCAATCTGCAGCCCTCCGAGGTCATGAAGTTCTTCGTTGTCCTGTATGCCGCGGACTATACGGTGCGCAAGGCGGCCTACATGGGCAGCTTCAAGAAGGGCTTCGCGCCGATGCTTGTGGTGATGCTGTTCGTCGGCGGGCTGCTGCTGCGCGAGCCGGACTTCGGTGCGTTCGCGGTCATCACCGTGATCGCAATGGGGATCCTGTTCCTCGGCGGAATGAACTGGCGGCTGTTCGCCGGCCTCGCTGCGCTGCTGGTGGTGGGATTCGTCATGCTGATCCTCACCTCGCCTTACCGCATGCAGCGCATCCTCGGCTTCATGGATCCCTGGGCGGATCCGTATGGGCGCGGCTATCAGCTGTCGCACGCGCTGATCGCGTTCGGCCGCGGCGAGTGGTTCGGCGTGGGGCTGGGCGGCAGCGTGGAAAAGCTGTTCTATCTGCCCGAAGCGCATACCGACTTCCTGCTCGCTGTGATCGCCGAGGAGCTCGGCTTCGCCGGGGTGGCAGTCGTGATCGGGCTCTTCTGCTGGCTCATCCTGCGCGCGTTCGCGATCGGGCAGCAGTCGGCGGTGCTGGAGCGGCTGTTTGCGGCGCTGGTCGCGCAAGGTATCGGCTTGTGGATCGGCGTGCAGGCGATCATCAACATGGGCGTGAACATGGGCGTGCTGCCGACCAAGGGACTCACGCTGCCGCTCATGAGCTTTGGCGGCAGCGCGATCGCCGCCAACTGCTGCGCGCTCGCCGTGCTGCTCCGGATCGATTGGGAAAACAGGCAACTTATGCGAGGTCGAACCGTATGAAGGTTCGACCGTGCATGAGTTGGTGGTTTCGGCGCAGGCTAATGCGCACGCAGTGCGCGTTACGCCGGAGCCAAAATAGGCAGCTGATGCGAGGCAGAACGGTTTGACCCGTGCCCAAGACCATCCTCATCATGGCCGGCGGGACCGGCGGTCACATCTTCCCCGGGCTTGCCGTGGCGGAAGTGCTGGCCGCGCGCGGCTGGCGCGTGGTGTGGATGGGCGTGAAGAGCGGCATGGAAGCGCGCATCGTGCCGCGCAGCGGCTACGAGATGCGCTTCGTCGAGTTCCAGGGCGTACGCGGCAAAGGCCCGATCAGCTTGCTACTCCTTCCATATCGACTGCTGCGGGCGTTCTGGCAGTCTGCAACAGCGATTCGTGCGCTGCGTCCCGACGTGGTGCTCGGCATGGGCGGCTACATCAGCTTCCCCGGCGGCATGATGGCTTCCGCCTTGAACCGGCCGCTCGCGATCCACGAGCAGAACTCGATCGCCGGAACGAGCACGCGCTTGCTCGCGCAGATCGCCGATCGCGTGCTTGCGAGCTACGAATCGACCTTCGGCGCCGGGCGACGCGTGGTCGTGACGGGCAATCCGATTCGGGCGGCCTTCACGTCGCTGCCCTCGCCGCAGGCGCGCTTCGCACAGCGCTCCGGGCCGCTTCGCATCAGCGTTCTGGGCGGCAGTCTGGGCGCGAAGGCGCTGAACGACGTCGTGCCGCAGGCGCTCGCCTCGATGCCGGCCGCGCAGCAGGCTCAGGTTCTGCACCAGGCGGGCGAACAACACATCGACGCGGTGAAAGCGGGCTATCGGGACGCGGGCATCGAAGCGCGCTGCGTTGCCTTCGTCGAGGACGTGGCGGCCGAGTTGATGGCCTCGGATCTGGTGATATGCCGCGCCGGCGCAACCACGCTGGCCGAACTGACCGCGGTGGGCGTCGGCTCGATACTCGTGCCGTTCCCGTTCGCGATCGACGATCACCAGACGCACAACGCGCGCAGGCTGGCCGACGCCGGTGCGGCGCTCGTGTTGCCGCAGTCCGAGCTCTCGCCGCAGCGGCTGGCCGGGCTGGTCGCATCGCTCGACCGCACGCGGCTCGTCGACATGGCGTGCGCGGCGCGGGCACTGGGCAAGCCCGATGCGGCGCAGAAGGTGGCCGAAGTGTGCATCGAGCTTGCCGCCGGAGTGCGTCGATGAGCGCAAGCCGCAGCCAATCCGCAGCTATGGCAGCCCGGTTGCCGGCGCATCGCACGGAGGCCCACTGACCGATGCGACACAAGGTCAAGCGCGTGCATTTCGTGGGCATCGGCGGGGCCGGCATGAGCGGCATCGCCGAAGTGTTGATCAACCTCGGCTATGAGGTGAGTGGCTCGGATCTGGCCGAGAGCACGACCACGCGGCGGCTGTCCGAGCGCGGGGCGCAGATCGCGCGCGGGCACGACGCAGCCAATGTGCAGGCGGCGGACGTGGTCGTGGTTTCGACGGCGGTCGCACCCGACAACACCGAAGTCGTGCGCGCGCGCGAGCTGCAGATCCCGGTCGTGCCGCGCGCGCTGATGCTCGCCGAGCTGCTGCGCTTCAAGCAGGGCATCGCGGTTGCCGGCACCCATGGCAAGACCACGACCACGAGCCTGGTGGCATGTGTCCTGGCCGAGGCGGGAATGGATCCGACGTTCGTGATCGGCGGGCGCCTGGTGAGCGCCGGATCGCACGCGAAACTCGGCGACGGCGAGTTCATCGTAGTGGAAGCGGATGAATCGGACGCTTCCTTCCTGCATCTGCACCCGGTGCTGGCGGTGGTGACCAACATCGATGCCGATCATATGGAGACCTACGGCCACTCGATCGAGCGGCTGCGCGAGAGCTTCGTCAACTTCCTGCAGCAGCTTCCGTTCTACGGCATGGCGGTGCTGTGCAGCGACGACGCCAACATCAAAACACTCATGCCGGCGGTGGCGAAACCGATTGTCACCTACGGTTTCGATCCAGACGCGCAGATCCGCGCCGTCGATGTCGTCCATCGGGCTGGCCGGATGCAGTTCCGCGTGCTGCGCAAGTTGAATCCGGGCCGCGCCGAGGAATACGCGGACCTCTGTATCGATCTCAACCTCCCAGGCGAGCACAACGTGCTCAATGCGCTCGCGGCCATTGCGGTCGGCATGGAAGTGGGGGCGTCGGATGCCGCCATCGCGAAGGCGCTGCAGGAATTCGGCGGTGTGGGACGGCGCTTCCAGCGCTATGCCGACTTGCCGCTGCAAGGCGGCGGTCATGCGAGCCTGATCGACGACTACGGTCACCATCCCGCCGAGATGCAGGCCACCCTGGCGGCGGTGCGCGGCGCGTTCCCCGACCGGCGCATCGTGCTCGCCTTCCAGCCGCATCGCTATACGCGCACGCGCGACCTGTTCGAGGACTTCGTGCGCGTGCTCTCGGGTGTCGATTTGCTGCTGCTCACCGAGGTGTATTCCGCAGGAGAGGCGCCGATCGTCGCTGCCGACGGCCGTGCTCTGGCGCGCGCGCTGCGGGTGCAAGGCAAGGTGGAGCCGATTTTCGTCGAGCAGGTGGGCGAGCTGGCCGCGGCGATTCGGGCCGCCGCGCGCGACGGCGACGTGATCGTCACCATGGGCGCCGGGTCGATCGGCAACGTGCCGGTGTGGCTGCACAGCGAGCACGACGAGGCACCTGTTCGAGGACTTCTTGCGCGATGAACATGGCGGAGGATACGCTGGCGAATCTGCACGGACAGTGGCGGGCCGACGAGCCGATGTCCCGGCACGTGAGCTGGCGCGCGGGCGGCAAGGCCCGGCGCGTCTATGTGCCCGCGGACCTCGACGACCTCGCCGCCATGATGCGGGCGATGCCGCGGGCGGAACCGATGATGTTCGTGGGCCTGGGCAGCAATCTGCTGGTGCGCGACGGCGGTTATCCCGGCACGGTCGTTCTCACGCACGGCGTTCTGAACGAAGTTCGGTTGCAAGGCCAGGCGATTTACGCCGGCGCCGGTGTCGCAAGCCCCAAGGTGGCGCGATTCGCCGCGGTTCACGATCTTGCCGGGGCCGAGTTCCTCGCCGGCATTCCGGGAACCATCGGCGGCGCGCTGGCGATGAACGCCGGCTGCTACGGCGCCGAGACGTGGCCGTTCGTGCGCGAGGTCGGTGTGCTGGGCCGCGACGGCGTGGTGCGGCGGCGCGCACGCGACGAATTCGAAATCGGCTATCGCCACGTCGCGCTGCGCGCGAGTCCGGGCCAGAGCGAGGAATGGTTCGTTGCCGCGACGTTCCAGTTCGGCTCCGGCCGCGGCGACGAGGCGCGCGAGCGCATCAAGAATCTGCTGGCACGCCGCATCGCCACCCAGCCGCTCAACATGCCGAACGCCGGATCGGTGTTCCGCAACCCTCCGGGAGATTTCGCCGCGCGTCTGATCGAAGCGTGCGGGCTCAAGGGCCAGCGCAGCGGCGGCGCGGTCGTTTCGGACAAGCACGCCAACTTTATCGTGAACACGGGCGGCGCGGCCGCCGCGGACATCGAATCGCTCATCGAGGAAGCGCAGACGCGCGTGCTCGAGCGCTTCGGCATCGTGTTGGAGCGAGAGGTGCGTATCGTGGGAGAGGCGGCGGCATGAGCGAACTTTCTCGATTCGGCAAGGTCGCGGTGCTGCTGGGCGGCCGCTCGGCCGAACGCGACGTCTCGCTCGCGAGCGGCGCGATGGTATTGCGGGCGCTCAAGTCCCGGGGCGTGGACGCGCACGCCTTCGATCCCAAGGACCGCAGTCTGCCCGAGCTCATCGCCGAGCGCTTCGAACGGGTTTTCATTGCGCTGCACGGCCGCTTCGGCGAGGACGGTACGGTGCAAGGCGTGCTCGAGTGGCTCGATTTGCCCTACACCGGCAGCGGCGTGCTCGCCAGTGCGCTCGCCATGGACAAATGGCGCACCAAGCTCGTCTGGCAGGCGCTCGGAATTCCGACGCCGGCGCACCGGCTGCTCGCCGCTGCGACCGATTGGGCCGCGGTCGTGGCCGCGCTGGGGCTTCCGCTCATGGTGAAGCCAGCGTGCGAGGGCTCGAGCATCGGCATCAGCAAGGTGACGAGCATCGAGCAGCTCGAACCCGCCTATCGGCTCGCTGCCCGCCACGATGCAATCGTGCTCGCCGAGCAGTTCATCGATGGCGACGAGCTCACCGCGGCGATCCTGGACGACGCCGCACTGCCGCTGATCCGCCTGGAAACACCGCGGGTGTTCTACGACTACGAGGCGAAGTACCACGCGTCCGACACGCGCTATCGGGTGCCGTGCGGGCTCGCCGCCGCGGAAGAGCAGGCGCTGCAGTCGCTGGCGCTGGAGGCCTTTCGCGCCGTCGGCGCCAAGGGCTGGGGGCGGGTCGATCTCATGCGGGATCGTTCCGGCCGCCCTCATTGCCTCGAAGTGAACACCATTCCGGGCATGACGGACCACAGCCTGGTGCCGATGGCGGCGCGCGCGCGGGGGATCGAATTCGACGAGCTCGTGCTGCGCATCCTGGGGTCGGCGCGTGTACGAGGCTAGCAAGGCGATGCGGGCGTGCATATGGACGAACGGGTCGGCGCATGCAGGGCTGACAGGCGGGGGATGACGAACGTCGCGCGACATGTGGGACAGGCCGGAAGCACTGAACGCGATCGCGAACGCGCTCTTCGGAGTCGCGTTCCTGGCCATCTTCTATGCGGTCTTCATGGTCGCGGTGCATTTGCCGGTCTTTCCCCTGCGCGAGGTGCGTATCAGCGCGCAACCGGCTCATGTGCAGCGAGCCGAAATCGAGGCGATCGTGCGGCAGCAATTGCGCGGGAATTTCTTCACCCTGGACTTGGCGCAGGCGCGCAAGGGCTTCGAGAGCATTCCCTGGGTGCGCAGGGCGGACGTGCGCCGGCAATGGCCCGATCGACTCGACGTCACGCTGGAAGAGCACGTGCCGCTTGCGCGCTGGGGAACGTTGGGCCTGGTGAACGCGCAAGGCGAAGTGTTCCACGCCCACTACGAGGGAAAGCTGCCGGCGTTCAACGGTCCGAACGGGGCGGCGAAGGAAATGGCCATCCAGTACGCCTATTTCCGTCGCAGCCTGGAGCGGATCGGCCGCGAGCCCGTGCAGGTGAACCTGTCGGCGCGCCGCGCCTGGTCGATCCGGCTCGACGGGGGAACGGCGCTGGAGCTCGGACGCGCCGACATCGAAGGGAGGCTTGCCCGCTTCGTGCAGAGCTATACCCAGGCAGCCAGCTTGCTCGGGCGGCGCATGGAGTACGTGGATCTGCGCTATGCGAACGGCTTTGCGGTGCGGGTACCGGAGCTCGCGCGCGCCGAGGCGAAGGAACGACGTAAATGACCAAACCGAAGGACAGCAAGAACCTGTTGGTCGCACTCGACATCGGGACCTCGAAGGTGGTCGCCATCGTCGCCGAGATCAGGGACGACGACACGGCCGAGATCATCGGCATGGGCAGCCAGCCGTCCCGGGGGCTGAAGAAAGGCGTGGTGGTGAACATCGAATCGACGGTGAACGCCATCCAGCGTGCACTGCAGGAAGCCGAGCTGATGGCCGACTGCAAGATCCGCGAGGTCTACGCCGGCATCGCGGGCAGCCACATCAAGAGCTACAACTCGCACGGCATGGTGGCGATCAAGGACAAGGAAGTCACGCAGCAGGACGTGCTGCGCGTGATCGAGACCGCGCGGGCGGTGAACATCCCGACCGACCAGCAGATCCTGCACGTGCTCAACCAGGAATTCATCATCGACGGCCAGGAGGACGTGCGCGAGCCGCTCGGCATGAGCGGCGTGCGGCTGGAAGTGAAGGTGCACATCGTCACGGGTGCCGTGTCGGCGGCGCAGAACATCATCAAGTGCGTGCGCCGCTGCGGGCTGGAAGTGCGCGATCTCATCCTGCAGCCGCTCGCTTCCGCCACCGCCACGATTTCCGAGGACGAGAAGGATCTCGGCGTGTGCCTGGTCGACATCGGCGGGGGCACCACCGACATGGCGGTGTTCACCCACGGCGCCATCCGCCATACCGCGGTGATTCCGATCGCCGGCGACCAGATCACCAACGACATCGCCATGGCGTTGCGCACACCGACCAAGGACGCCGAGGAGATCAAGATCAAGTACGGCTGCGCGCTGCGCCAGCTCGCCGATCCGCAGCAGATGGTCGAGGTTCCCGGCGTCGGCGACCGCGGCCCGCGCCAGCTTTCGCGCCAGACGCTCGCCGAAGTGATCGAGCCGCGCGTGGAGGAGCTGTACTCGCTGGTGCAACGCGAGCTGCGCTCGAGCGGCTACGAGGAGCTGCTGTCCTCCGGCGTGATCGTCACAGGCGGCTCGGCGGTCATGCAGGGCATGGTCGAGCTCGGCGAGGAGCTCTTCCACATGCCGGTGCGTCTCGGCGTTCCGCGCTATCTCGGCGGGCTCGCCGGAGTCGTCTCCACGCCGCGCTATTCCACCGGCGTCGGCCTGCTGCTCACGGGCCTGGAGCAGCACCGGCACAACGAACTGGTCAAGTTGCAAAGCGGATCGATAGGGCAGGTGTTCGAACGGATGAGAAGCTGGGTTACGGGAAATTTCTAGCAACCGAGGGTCGCGGCAACGCGCTCGCAGCAGCCAACGACAAAGGAGAAGCAGATGGCATTTGAATTCATCGAGGCGCAATCCCAGGAAGCAGTCATCAAGGTGTTCGGCGTCGGAGGATGCGGCGGCAACGCGGTCGACCACATGATCGACAAGGGCGTGAAGGGCGTCGAATTCATCGCGGCCAATACCGATGTTCAGGCGCTGCGGCGCAATCAGGCCAAGGTGCAACTGCAGCTGGGCTCCGACATCACCAAGGGCCTCGGCGCCGGCGCGGACCCCGAGATCGGCCGCGCCGCCGCGATGGAGGACCGGGATCGCATCGCCGAGCTCATTCGCGGCGCCGACATGCTGTTCCTGACCGCCGGCATGGGCGGCGGTACCGGAACGGGCGCAGCGCCGGTGGTCGCGCAGGTCGCCAAGGAGCTGGGCATACTTACGGTGGCGGTCGTCACCAAGCCCTTTTCCTTCGAGGGCAAGCGGCAGAAGCTCGCGCAGGAGGGGCTCGAGCAGCTGACCGAGCACGTCGACTCGCTCATCGTCATCCCGAACGACAAGCTGATGCACGTGCTGGGCGAGGACATCACCGTCGATGACGCGTTTCGCGCCGCCAACGACGTGCTGCACGGCGCGGTCGCGGGTATCGCCGAGATCATCAGCTGCCCCGGCATGATCAACGTGGATTTCGCCGACGTGCGCACGGTCATGTCCGAGATGGGTATGGCGATGATGGGCTCGGCCTGCGCTGCCGGGGTGGATCGCGCGCGCGTCGCGGCCGAGCAGGCGGTGGCCTGCCCACTGCTCGAGGACATCAACATCCGCGACGCCCGCGGCGTGCTGGTCAACATCTCGGCGGCCAAGGGCACCCTGAAGATGAAGGAGATGCACGAGGTGATGAACACGATCCGCGCCTTCACGGCCGACAGTGCGACCGTGATCGTGGGCGCGGTGTTCGAGGACAACCTCAACGACGAGCTGCGCGTGACGATCGTCGCGACCGGATTGGGCGCCGCGGTAAACCGCCAGCAGCCCAAGGCGTTAAGCGTCGTGAAGACCGGTACCGACAACTCGCCCGCGATGGAGCCCGACGAAGTGGATTACGCGGTGCTGGATCAGACACCGGCCATCATGCGGCGCAATCGCGCCACGGTGGAGGCCCTGAAGCACTCCGGCGTGGAAGAGCTGGACATTCCGGCGTTTCTGCGCAAGCAGGCCGATTGAAATGCGCGCCGCCGTTGCGCGCAACGCCGAACCCGCACGCGTCTTGTGGCGGGTGCGGGAGATGCGGTTAGTTGCAATGCAGCAAGCGTGCTACACTCGATCGGCTGAACTATCAGTACGACTATCGGTGCAGCTGCCACGAACGTCAAGACGCGTGCCAGGATGATCAAGCAACGCACATTGAAGTCCAGGATTCGGGCCGTCGGTGTGGGCTTGCACTCGGGCGAAAAGGTCGTGCTTACGTTGCGCCCCGCCGCGGCCGACACCGGCATCGTCTTTACGCGCACCGATCTCGATCCGCCGGCGCACGAGCGGGCGCAAGCGAGCTCGGTCGTCGACACCCGGCTCTCCACCTGCATCCAGGTGGGCGCGGCGCGCGTATCGACGGTCGAGCACCTGATGTCCGCGTTCGCCGGCCTCGGCATCGACAATGCCTATGTCGACGTGGGCGGCCCCGAGATACCGATTCTGGACGGTAGCGCAGGGCCGTTCGTGTTCCTGATCCAGTCGGCCGGTATCGAGGAGCAGAAGGCGCGCAAGCGCTTCATCCGCATCCTGCGTCCGGTGGAAGTGCGTGACGGCGACAAATGGGCGCGCTTCGATCCCTACCATGGCTTCCGCATCGCCTTCACCATCGAGTATCGGCATCCGGTGTTCGCATCGGGCCAGCAGAGCGTATGCGTGGATTTCGCCGACACTTCGTATATCGACGAGGTGAGCCGCGCGCGAACTTACGGCTTCATGCAGGATGTCGAGACCATGCGCGAGCAAGGCCTGGGGCTGGGCGGCAGTCTCGACAACGCCATCGTGATGGACGAATACCGGGTGCTCAACAACGACGGGCTTCGTTACGACAACGAGTTCGTCAAGCACAAAGTGCTCGATGCCATCGGCGACCTGTACCTGCTCGGGCACCCCGTCATCGGCGCCTACTCTGCGCACAAGTCCGGTCACGCGGTGAACAACCTGCTGCTGCGGCAGTTGCTGGCCGAACCCGCAGTCTACGAACGAGTGAGCTTCGGCCGTGGCGAGGAGGCGCCCGCGTTGCTGCAGGCGCGGCTGCAGCCCGTATAGCGGCTGCAGCTTTCGCCGCGAGCGCTCCAACTCGCGCCAGGCACGATGCTGATCGTCATACGGCTGCTCGGCTTTCTTGCCATTGCCACTATCGGGGCGGCGCTGCTTGCTTACGTCATAACGCGCAATCGAGGCTGGCTGCGGCTCGCCTTCCAGGTGCTGCGACTCGCGGTGGTCGCCGGCGTGGTGCTGGCGCTGCTCTACATGCTGGAGCGGCTGCTGTAAGCGCGAGCTAGCCGCGCCTGCGCGCGAGACGTTTCAACGCATCCCGCAAAGGCGAAGGCGGGACGGTGCGCAAAGCTTCCTCGAGAGCGCTCGATGCGGCCGGCGAGAGTCGCATTGCGCCTGCGGCGCTGGGCCGTTCGGCTACGGCATCAGCTTGCACTTCGATACGCATTGAATTAAATTCGAGCCCGTGCCGCTTGAAGCCGTCGAGAATCCGGGGGGTCATTTGCCTCAGCTTCGCGGCCATCGCGCCATTGCTGGCGATAATAGTTGCGACGCCCCCGCGAGCCGAGCCGACGCGACTGGCTCGGGAAAAAGCGGCGGGCACGGTTTCCAGATAGATTCGCTGCAATTGCTCCAGGCGGCGCGACGCCGCGGCCAGATTGCCGAGAGCGTTATCCGCGCCGAGTATCTCGGATACCTTACGTGCGGGCATGAGCGGCGGGGGGAACGATGAATATCATCCTGGTTTCCAGCCGACGGCCGACGGCCAAGACCATCACTCTGGGCCGCAGCCATATCGTCGGCGGGTTCGCCCTCGTTTTGGCGGCGCTGGTCGTGTTGGCAGTCGTCATCAATTACGCCATGTTGCGTTACGCAGCGCAGTCGCACGATCCACTGCTGTCGTCGTTATTCTCCGATGCAACGCCCGCTACGACGCGCGAGGACAGCGAGCGTACCCAGGCGTACGTGCGCGATAACCTCGATGCCATGGCCACCCGCCTGGGCGAGCTGCAGGCCCAGATCCTGCGCCTGGATACGCTCGGCGAGCGCGTGGCGCGCCTTGCCGGCTTCAAGCCGCAGGACTTCCTGTTCGAAATGCCGCCGGCCCGCGGCGGCGCCGTATCGCAACTGCCTTCCGACCCGTTGTCGTTCACCGAGCTGGCGCGCCGGCTCGATTTCCTCGCCCGCGAGGTCGACGAACGCGGTGATTCGCTCGGCTTGCTCGATTCGTTGCTCACGGCCGACAACGTGAAGAAGCAATTGGCGCCCTCGGTGCTGCCGATTCGCGCCGGCACCTATACCTCCGATTTCGGCTGGCGACTCGATCCTTTCAACGGCCGGCGGGCTTTTCACGACGGCGTGGATTTCATGGCCAAGCACGGAACCCCGATCCTGGCCGCGGCTGCGGGGGTCGTGATCGCGTCGGAGTACCATCCTCAGTATGGTAATATGATCGAGGTCGATCACGGCAACGGTCTGGTGACGCGTTATGCGCACTGCTCCAAGCGCCTCGCCCGGGTTGGCGGCGTCGTCATGAAGGGTATGACGATCGGCGAGGTCGGCAGCACCGGCCGGGTGACCGGACCGCATCTTCATTTCGAGGTGATCCATCACGGCGTCCCGCAGAATCCGGCGCGGTTCCTGCGTCTATCGGGCTAGGCGCCCATGCCGTTGGCAGCAGGGGGTGGGACATGGTCCTCACCCCCTTTTGCGTTCTGGCGTTCGGACTCGTAGGTCCGGCTGCGAACGCATGCCCGACGGGCTGCGAGAGAGCCGAAGCAAGGCGTAATCCGAATGATCCCTGCTTTGTTCAAGAAGCTTTTCGGCAGCCGCAACGACCGGCTGCTGCGTCAGTACGCTCACAGCGTGCGCGCCATCAACGCCTTGGAGCCCGCCATCTCGGCGTTGTCGGATGCGGAGCTGCGCGCGAAGACCGAGGCGTTCAAGGTCCGTTGCGGCAACGGCGAGCCGCTCGACAAGCTGCTTCCCGAAGCCTTCGCCGTGGTCCGCGAAGCCGGCAAGCGAGCCCTCGGCATGCGTCACTTCGACATGCAGCTGATGGGCGGCATCGCGCTGCACCAGGGTAAGATCGCCGAGATGCGAACCGGCGAAGGCAAGACGCTGGTCGCCACGATGCCCGCATATCTCAATGCGCTTTCCGGCCAAGGCGTGCACATCGTCACCGTGAACGACTACCTCGCGCAGCGCGACGCCGACTGGATGGGCAAGATCTACGGCTTCCTCGGCATGACGGTGGGCGTCAACCTGTCGCAGATGGAGCACGACAGAAAGCAGCAAGCCTATGCCTGCGACATCACCTACGGCACCAACAACGAGTTCGGCTTCGACTACCTGCGCGACAACATGGTCTATCAGCCGTCGGAACGCGTGCAGAGGAAGCTCGTGTACGCGATCGTGGACGAGGTCGATTCGATCCTGATCGACGAGGCGCGCACGCCGCTCATCATTTCGGGCCAGGCCGAGGACACCACCGACATCTATCTCGCCATCAACCGCATCGCCCCCAAGCTCGTGCGGCAGAAGGAGGAGAACTCAGACGGGGACTTCTGGGTGGACGAAAAGAACCACCAGGTGATCCTGTCCGAGGACGGACATGCGCACGCCGAGGAACTGCTGGTCGAGGCCGGCATGCTCACCGAGGGCAGCAGCCTGTACGACGCGCACAACATCACGATGGTGCATCACCTCAATGCGGCGCTGCGCGCACGCACGCTCTTCCACCGCGACCAGCACTACGTGGTGCAGAGCGGGGAAATCATCATCGTCGACGAGTTCACCGGGCGGCTGATGCCGGGCCGGCGCTGGTCCGACGGGTTGCACCAGGCGGTCGAGGCCAAGGAGGGGGTGGAGATCCAGCGCGAGAATCAGACGCTCGCCTCGATCACCTTCCAGAACTATTTCCGCATGTTCCGCAAGCTCGCCGGCATGACCGGAACGGCCGACACCGAGGCCTACGAGTTTCAGCAGATCTATAGCCTCGAGACCGTCATCATCCCGACACATCGTTCGATGATTCGCGCCGACAGGATGGACCAGGTCTACCGCACGGCCAAGGAACGTTACCAGGCCGTCATCAACGACATCCGCGATTGCTTCGAGCGCGCTCAGCCGGTGCTGGTCGGCACCACCTCGATCGAGAATTCGGAGCTGCTTTCCGGCATCCTGGAGAAGGAGAACCTCGCGCACAACGTGCTGAACGCGAAGCAGCACGCGCGCGAGGCCGAGATCATCGCCCAGGCGGGCCGGCCGAAGATGGTCACCATCGCCACCAACATGGCGGGGCGCGGAACCGACATCGTGCTGGGCGGAAATCCGGATCCGGAGATCAACGCCGTGCGCGCCGACGAGGCGCTCGACGAAGCCACCCGGCAGGCGCGCATTCAGGAGATACGCGACCATTGGCAGGGGCTGCACGGTCAGGTGGTGAAGGCCGGCGGCCTGCACATCATCGGCACCGAGCGGCACGAGTCGCGGCGCGTCGACAACCAGTTGCGCGGCCGTTCGGGCCGGCAGGGCGATCCGGGGTCGAGCCGCTTCTACCTGTCGCTGGAGGATCCGCTGTTGCGGATTTTCGCCTCCGACCGCGTGGCGGCGATCATGGACCGGCTCAAGATGCCCGAGGGCGAGGCGATCGAGCATCCGTGGGTCACGCGCGCGATCGAGAACGCGCAGCGCAAGGTGGAGGCGCGCAACTTCGATATCCGCAAGCAGCTGCTCGAATACGACGACGTCGCCAACGACCAGCGCAAAGTCATCTACCAGCAGCGCAACGAGCTGTTGGAGGCGACCGACATCAGCGAAACGCTGCAGGCCATGCGCGCCGACGTGGTGACCGCCGTGGTGGCCGCGCACATTGCGCCCGAGAGCCTGGAAGAGCAATGGGACGTGGCGGGTTTGGAGAAAGCCCTTGCGCAGGAGCTCAATCTTCACCTGCCGGTGCAGGAGTGGCTCAAGAGCGAGTCCGACCTGGACGAGGACAAGCTGCGCCATCGCATCCTGGATGGCGCGCACGCGGCCTACGCTGCGAAGATCGTGCCGGTGGAGCCGGAGGCGATGCGGCATTACGAGCGCGCGATCATGCTGCAAAGCCTGGATACCCACTGGCGCGAGCACCTCGCCCAGCTCGACTATCTGCGGCAAGGGATTCACCTGCGCGGCTATGCGCAGAAGA
>JBOIEI010000004.1:0-4435 GCA_050741055.1 Burkholderiales bacterium
ACATCACCGTGAAAGCGCAGTTTAACCACCAGCACGCGGCGCACTCGGGACAAGTCCACTGCAGCGGTCAGGGCCGCGGGCGCGTCTCGGGCGATCACTGGCGGAAGTGGCGGTCCGGACATCACGAGCAAATGCCGACCCGGGAGCCGGGCCGGGCATTGTCAGCCCGCGCCATGCGCCACCGTCTCCGCTTCCTCTTCGGCCGCGGACTCGAACTGCATGTAGTAAAGACGGGCATAGACGCCGCCGTGATCGAGCAGTTCCCGGTGCGTGCCGATTTCGGCGATGCGCCCGCGGTCGAGCACGACGATACGGTCGGCGCGCTCGATGGTCGAGAGCCGATGCGCGATCACGAGCGTGGTGCGGCCTTCGAACAGGGTATTGAGCGCTGCCTGGACGTGGCGTTCGGATTCGGTGTCGAGCGCCGATGTCGCCTCATCCAGGATGAGTATGGGCACGTCGCGCAAGAGCGCCCTGGCAATGGCAAGTCGTTGACGCTGCCCGCCCGAGAGCTTGACGCCATTCTCGCCGATCGGCGTATCGAGGCCCTGCGGCAGCGCCTGGATGAAGTCCATTGCGTGCGCGGCTTCCGCTGCGGCGACGATTCGATCGTGGTCGGCCTTGCGCATGTCGCCGTAGGCGATGTTCGCGGCCACGCTGTCGTTGAACAACACCACGCGTTGCGACACCAGTGCAATGTTTTCGCGCAGGCTCGTCAGCCGGATATCTTGCACGTCCTGGCCGTCCACCCGGATGCGGCCGGAAGTCGGGTGGTAGAAGCGCGGCACCAGGCTCACCAGCGTGGTCTTGCCGCTACCCGATTGACCGACCAGGGCGACCGTTTCGCCCGGCCGCACGGTGAGGTCGATGTCCAGCAAGGCGTCGGTCGCGCGCCCGGGGTAGCGGAAGCGCACGCGCTCGAAACGAAGCTCGCCGCGCACACGCCCCAGCTCGCGGGTGCCGTGGTCCTCTTCGCTGCGCTCGTCCATGAGGCCGAAAACGGATTCCGCGGCGGCCAGCCCGCGCTGCAGGTGCTCGTTGACCGAGGTGAGGCGCTTGAGCGGCGCGGTCAGCATGAGCATCGCGATGATGTACGAAACGAATCCGCCGACGCTGGCGACGTCGGCGCTCGCCTGGCGTGTGGCCAGATACACCATCAGGGCAACCGCGGATGCCGCCACCATCTGCACCAGCGGTACGTTGATCGCCGCCGCGCTCGCCTGCTTCATGGCGAAGCGCCGCACCCGGTCGGCGTCCTTGCTGAAGCGCGTTGCTTCGTAGGCCTTGCCGCCGAAGAGCTTCACCTCCTGCTGGCCCTCGATTGCTTCCTCCACCACCTGCGTGAGATCGCCCATGGCGTATTGCGATTCGCGGCTCGAGTGCCGCAGCCGTTTGCTCAGTACCCGCACGATGGCCACGATTGCCGGCACCGTAACGAGCGTCAGCAACGTGAGGCGCCAATCGAGCCAGAACAGCCAGCCCAGCAGCCCGAGGATGGTGAGGATGTCCTTCACCGCCACCGTGACGACATTGGTGGCCGCCCGCGTCACCTGGGTGACGTCGTAGGTGATCTTGGACAACAGGTTGCCGGCCGGGTGATCGCCGTAGAACCCGGCGGGCAGCGTCAGCAGGCGCTCGAACATGGCCTTGCGCAGATCGAGCACGACCTTGTTGCCGACCCAGGTGATGGCGTAACTGCCCACGAAGTTCGCGGTCCCGCGCACCGCGAACAGCACGATGATGGCGATCGGCATCAGCCGGATGATCTGCGGGTCGCGGGTGACGAAGGTGCCGTCGAGCAGCGGCTTCATCAGCGCCGGCAGCGCCGGCTCGCTGGCCGCCACCACCGCCATGCCGAGCATCGAGACGGCGAACGCCCGCCAGTAAGGCCGCACGTAGCTCAGCAGCCGGAGATAGAGCTCGGCGCTGGTCATCGGGGGCTCAGCCATAAACTCCAAAATACATTCACATTACGATCTTACCAGTTGACCGACCGAGTTTTTCCAAACTATAGTTACCGCTCATGGAAGCGGACCTCAAAGCGCTGGAAGAGCGGATCGGCCAGCTCGTCGAGTTGACCCAGCGGTTGCGGAGCGACAATCGGGGCCTGCGCCAGCAGCTCGCGCAGGCCGTGAGCGACAACAAGCGCCTGGACGAGAAGGTCGATGCCGCCAAGGCACGGCTGGAAGCCCTGCTCGAACGCCTGCCCGAGGACAATTGATGGCCGCAGCAGCCAAGCAGATCGATTTCAAGGTGATGGGGCGCGAGTTTCGGGTTACCTGCCCCGACAACGAGGAACGCCAGCTGCTCGAAGCGGTCGCGTATGTCGACCGGCGCATGCTGGAGATGCGCGACAAGAGCAAGGTGATCGGTCTCGAACGCATTGCCATCATGACCGCGCTTTCGATCGCCAGCGAGCTGCTGCACACCAAGGTGCCGGGCGGGGTTGATGTGGCAGAGTTTAAGCGTAGAATAAATTCCATGCAGGCGAGCATCGACAGCGCCATCGCGGAGCAGGAGAAGCTCTTCTAGGCAACGTCGGTTCCCGCCTGAGACGCGGCGTGCAAGCATGTTTGCTTCCGCACGCGTCGTACCGGCTATCCCCTGCGGTGTTCGACCAGGCCATAAGCGAAACTTGAACCAACAAATTGGGGTAACCCAGGTCGCGAACCTAGGCAGCATCGGTGTGCGAGTCCCATGCGGACTTGCCTGAAGGTGCTGGGAACGTGGCCGCCTTGAACCTCCGGTTCAAGATCCTGGGCCTGACGGCATCCGCGGGGGACCCCTTTTTTCATTCGGCCTTGCGTCAGGCCGCGCACCGCACCGCCTCCCATCGCCTCCCTCAGCTTGCCATGACGAATGGTTGCACATTGTCGGATCGCGGCGCAGCCTCGGGGGCACGCGTAAGGAGTGTCGACTGCGCGGCAGAGTCCCGTGCAGATTCCCAGGCTGCATCGGCCGGCCGCAGGCTGCCTGCACTGACACGGAGAAGCGCATGAACACCGACGCCGACGAGATCTTTCCGCACATCGAGCGCTGGCGCAGCGACGGCCGCGGCGTGGCGCTCGCAACCGTGGTGCAAACCTGGGGGTCGTCACCGCGCGCCGAGGGCAGCCACCTTGCCGTGAACGATCGCGGTGAGTTCGTGGGCTCAGTGTCGGGCGGCTGCATCGAAGGTGCCGTCGTCACCGAAGCGATGAGCGCGATCGCGGACGGCAAGCCCAGGACGCTGGAATTCGGCGTCTCCGACGAGCAGGCCTGGGAAGTCGGGCTGGCCTGCGGGGGCAAGGTGCGCGTGTTCGTGGAGCGCCTGGAATGAAGTGGGCCCTGTACGAGCGCTTGCGCGTGGCCACCGCCGCCGGCGCATCGGCAGCACTCGTCACCCGCCTGAGCGATGGCGCGCAGGCGCTTTTCGACGGCGCGTCGTGGCAGGGTCTGCTTGCGCTCGGCGCGGGGCAGCAATCCGCCGTGCAGCGCATGCTGATCGCGGACCGCAGCGGTGTCTTGCCGGAAAACGAAGAGCTGTTCGTGCGCAGCTACGCGCGCGCACCGCGAATGATCGTCGTCGGCGCGGCGCACATCAGCCAGTTCCTGGCGCCGATGGCGACACTGGCCGGGTTCGACGTGATCGTGATCGATCCACGCCGCGCGTTCGCGGCCGAGCATCGATTCGAAGGCGTCAAGCTGATCAACGCATGGCCCGACGAGGCATTGCAGGAACTGAAGCTCGATTCGACCAGCGCGGTGGTCACCTTGACCCACGATCCGAAGCTGGACGATCCGGCATTGATCGCGGCGCTCGCAAGCCCCGCCTTCTACGTCGGCGCCCTGGGGAGCACGCGCACGCATGCCAAGCGCGTTGCGAGGCTTACCGAAGCGGGGCTCGCCGACAACGTGAAGCGCATCCATGCGCCGGTCGGGCTGAATCTAGGCGGACGCGCGCCGCGCGAGATCGCCGTTTCGATCCTCGCCCAGGTGATCCAGGTGCGCTACCGCGGCGAGACGTCCTGACGGATCGTGTTGCTGTCTTCCATCGCGGGCACCGCGCCGGGATAGAGCCGCTCGAGCAACTGGATTGCCGCGTCGGCGAGCAGCGACTGCAGATCCGCCTCGGCCTGCGCAGCGTCATCCGATCCACGCGCGTTTTCCCACAGGGCCTCGAACGCTTGCCGGCGCGGGTCGACCGCGTGCGCCACTTCGTCCTTCCAGAACGCGGGCGCTTCGGCCTCGGCATAGGCGCCGCGCCCACGCCCGAAGTGCGCGACGGCGAGATAGCGCAGCAACGCGGAGCGCACCAGGCCGTCGAGAAACGACGGGCTCCACGCAACCGATCCCTTGTCCGCGCCTCGAACCAGGTTGTGGCCGCGCGCCACCCCGGCGCCGCCGAGCGCGCCCACGAGCGTGCCGGCCACGATGCCGGCCCCGAGCGTGATAC
>JBOIEI010000005.1:0-1584 GCA_050741055.1 Burkholderiales bacterium
CGGGATAGAGCCGCTCGAGCAACTGGATTGCCGCGTCGGCGAGCAGCGACTGCAGATCCGCCTCGGCCTGCGCAGCGTCATCCGATCCACGCGCGTTTTCCCACAGGGCCTCGAACGATTGCCGGCGCGCATCGACCGCCTGCGCCACTTCGTCCTTCCAGAACGCGGGCGCTTCGGCCTCGGCATAGGCGCCCCGCCCACGCCCGAAGTGCGCGACGGCAAGATAGCGCAGCAACGCGGAGCGCACCAGGCCGTCGAGAAACGACGGACTCCACGCAACCGACCCCTTGTCCGCGCCGCGAACCAGATTGTGGCCGCGCGCCACCCCGGCGCCGCCGAGCGCGCCCACGAGCGTGCCGGCCACGATGCCGGCCCCGAGCGTGATACCGCCGGCGGCGAGATCCGCCAGCAGTCCGGCGAGCGCGCCGGAGGCGATGCCACCGGCTGCGGCCGCCTTGCCTGCGCTCATCGGCTCGGTCATGCTGTAGTGCGTCTCGAGCCGTTCGAGCACCACCAACGCAGCCTCGCCTTCGAGCCCGTGCAACGCGATCAGCCGGTCGGTGCTGGCCCGGATGTGTCGATCCAGGCGTTCGGCGAGCGTGGCCATCGCGTCCTCGCGGGCTTGGTCGCCTGCACGCGCGCCCAAGCCCAGCGCTGACAGTACGCGCCGGCTTCGTTCTTCCGGCAACGATTGCGCGACGGTCTGCCGATCATGGACCGCCGCCAGCAATTGCTGGGCAAGCACGCCCATCGATTGCCGGAAGCGATCGATGTTGCGCGCGTGCCACATCACGACCAGTCGCCGCATCGCCGGCTGCTTCGCGGCTGGCAGGAAGCTGCCGAGCAAGCGCAGCAGCACGCCCTCCTGCACCCAACAGCGCGCGAACGCATCCAGGGCGAGCACGTCGCGCACGACCGGGAACGTGCTCACCGTGCTTTTCCAGCGATCCACCTCGGCGCGTTCGTCCGCGACCGGCCGCGGCGGCCCGACTTGGTTCAGCAGCACGATCACCGGCTTGCCGATCCAGGTGAGGATCTGCATTTCGGGCGCGACATAGCCGGCGTCGCCCGGATCCTCGGCCGCGTTCACCAGGTACAACACCACGTCGGCCGATTCGCGCACCGTGCGCACCGCCTGCTGGCTGCACCAGAGCGGACGGTTGCGGTAGCGATCCCACACCTCGCGCATGAGCCAGCCGATCGGGTTGTCCGCGGCGCGCAGGCGCTTCACCAGCCGCGCCGAATCGCCGAAGCCCGGCGTATCCCACAAGCGCAGCACATCCCCGCCCGGCGTTTCGAGCAGCGTATGCGCCTGGGCGAGCTCGGTAACATGGGGTGCATCGCGAATCTCGCCGATCTCTCGCCCCAGCAGCGTGCGCGCGAGCGTCGTCTTGCCCGCATTCGTGTGCGAGACGAGTGCGAGCTCGACCGTCGCCGGCGCGTGCGTCGCACTCACGCCGATGCGGTCCGGCCGGTCAATTGGGCATCGAGCTCGCGTTGCGCGGCCGTGAGCTCCGGCAGGGTCAAGTCGACGAAGACGGCGCGCGCCCCGCGCGTCTCCGCCAGGCCCGACCACCCTTGCCG
>JBOIEI010000006.1:0-2237 GCA_050741055.1 Burkholderiales bacterium
TGGGCCACTACGAGCTCACGCCCGAAAAGGAGCTGGCCGAGCAGGAAGCGATGCGCTTCCGCCCGGAAGAGTGGGGCATGAAGCGCGCGAGCGGCGCAACCGAGTACCTGTTCCTCAACCTCGGCCCCAATCATCCGAGCGTACACGGTGTGTTCCGCGTCATCCTGCAGCTCGAAGGCGAGGAAATCATCGACGCCGTGCCGGACATCGGCTTCCATCATCGCGGGGCCGAGAAGATGGGCGAGCGCCAGTCCTGGCACACCTACATCCCGTACACGGATCGGGTCGACTACCTGGGCGGGGTGATGAACAACTTTCCCTACGTCTTGAGCGTCGAGCGGCTGGCGGGGATCGAGGTGCCGGAGCGCGCGCAAGTGATCCGGATCATGCTCTCGGAGCTCTTCCGCATCGCCAACCACCTCGTCTTCTACGGCACGATGACGCAGGACCTCGGCCAGCTCTCGCCGGTCTTCTACATGTTCACCGACCGCGAGCGCGTGTTCGAGATCATGGAGGCGATCTGCGGCTTTCGCATGCATCCGGCGTGGTTTCGCATCGGTGGTGTGGCGGCGGATTTGCCCCAGGGCTGGGACAAGCTGGTGCGCGAGTTCCTCGACTACCTGCCCAAACGCCTGAACGAATACGACAAGCTCGTCATGAGAAACCGCGTGTTCAAGGCGCGCACCAAGGGGATCGGCGCGTACACCGTCGACGATGCGATGGAGTGGGGCGTGACCGGGCCGGGGCTTCGCGCCTGCGGCTTCGATTGGGATTACCGCAAGCAGCGGCCCTACGGCGGCTTCGAGAACTTCGAGTTCGACGTGCCGGTCGGAGCTGCAGGCGACTGCTACGACCGGGTCGCGATGCGTGTCGAGGAGATGCGCCAGAGCCTTCGCATCATCCGCCAGTGCCTCGACCATATGCCCGCGGGCGACTACAAGGCGCGCCACCCCCTCACCACGCCGCCAATCAAGGATCGCACCATGCAGGACATCGAGACCCTGATCGCGCATTTTCTGAACGTGAGCTGGGGCCCGGCGATCCCCCCCGGCGAAGCCTGCATATCGGTCGAGGCGACCAAGGGCATCAACAGCTACTACCTGGTGAGCGACGGAGACACGATGTCGTATCGCACCCGCATTCGCACGCCCTCCTTTCCTCACCTGCAGATGATTCCCGCGATCAGCCGCGGCTCGCTCGTCGCCGACCTGATCGCGATCATCGGCAGCATCGACTTCGTGATGGCCGATGTCGATCGCTGAGCTCGACGCCGGCCTGACCGCGGACGACGTGAGCGAAGTCGAAGCGTTCGGGCGCCGCTACGAGCACAAGCGCGCCGCGTGCATCGAGGCGCTCATGGCCGTACAGCGCAGGCATCGCTGGATATCCGACCGCAAGCTGCGCGAGGTCGCCGCAGTGCTCGACATGACGCCGGACGAGCTGGACGGGGTTGCGACCTTCTACAACCTGCTCTTCCGCCGGCCCGTCGGGCGGCACGTCATCATGGTGTGCGACAGCGTGTCGTGCTGGCTCATGGGTCACGATGCGCTGCTCGCAGCGCTCCAGCAGCGTCTCGGGGTCCAGCGTGGCGAAACCACCGCGGACGATCGCTTCACCCTGCTGCCGATCGTCTGCCTCGGTCATTGCAACCATGCACCGGCGATGCTGATCGACGACGACCTGCACGGCGACGTCGAGCCGGAAAACCTGGACGCCGTGCTCGCTGCGTATCGGTGACGACGATGGAACGCCCGCTCACCGAGCACATCCATCCGGGTCGCCCGCCGCTCGACATCGAGGGCTACGAGCGGGTCGGCGGGTATCAGTCCGTTCACAAGGCACTGCAGCAGCTCTCGCCCGAGGCCGTGCTGAAGGAAGTGACCGACTCGAACCTGCGCGGGCGCGGCGGGGCGGGCTTTCCCACGGGACAGAAATGGAGCTTCGTGCCACGCGGCGACAAGGCGCCGAGGCGAAAGTACCTGGTCGTCAACGCCGACGAGATGGAACCCGGCACCTTCAAGGACCGCCTGCTGCTCGAAGGCAATCCGCACCAGATGATCGAGGCTGTCATCGTAAGCGCGTATGCGATCGAGGCGTCGAACGCCTACATCTTCGTTCGTGGCGAGTATCACCTCGCCATGCAGCGGCTCGAGCAGGCGGTCGCGGAGGCCGCTACGCGCGGTTATCTCGGCAACAACATCCTCGGCTCGCCGTTCAGCCTGGACGTGCATGTGCAC
>JBOIEI010000007.1:0-9474 GCA_050741055.1 Burkholderiales bacterium
GGGTGGATCCGCACGGCCTTCTGAATCTCCGGATAGGGGGTGCCGGCATAGAGTGCCTCGGTGAGGGAGTGGACGACTTCGTCGCCCCCAACCCCGAGCACCGCCGCCCCGAGCAGCCGCTTCGAATCGCCATCCACGACCAGCTTCATGAAACCCAGCGTCTCGCCCTTCTCCACCGCGCGCGCGACGCGGCTCATGGGCCTCTTGCCGATCAGGATGTTCGATCCGGCGCGTCGGGCTTCGGCTTCGGTCATGCCGATGCGCCCCAGCGGCGGATCGATGTACAACGCATAGGCTGTTTTGCGATCGCTGACGCGTCGCTTCGCGCCATCCAGGAGATTCGCGGCCACGATTTCGTAGTCGTTGTACGCGGTATGGGTGAAGGCGCCCTTGCCGTTGCAATCGCCAAGCGCATAGATGTCGCTTTCGGAAGTGCGAAGCTCGTCGTCCACGACGATGTAGCCCTTGTCGTCCAGCTTCACGCCCGCATGCTCGAGCCCCAGGTTGTCCGTATTCGGCACGCGGCCCGTCGCCAGCAGCACGTCGCTGGCCTGCTCGGCCGGCGCGCCTTCGGCGCAGGATACGCCGACCGCGATCGGCCCGCCCGAGCGAGCGAGGGATATGCACTCGGCGCCGAGCCGTATCCGGATGCCTTCCGCTTCGAGGATCGTCCGGATCTCGTCGGAGACATCCGCATCCTCGCGCCCGATGAGCCGCTGCCCCATTTCGACGATCGTCACCTCGGCGCCGAAGCGCCGAAACATCTGCGCGAACTCGAGCCCGATGTAGCTGCCGCCGACGACGACCAGATGCTCCGGGACGCGATCCATGTCCAGCACGGAATCGCTGGTGAGGAACGGCACTTGCTCCAGGCCCCGAAGCTTCGGTATGGCCGGGCGGCCGCCTACGTTGATGAAAACCTTCTGCGCGGAAAGCTCTTGCTCCCCAACGCGAACGGTGCGCGGCGCGACGAAACGGGCGCGACCTTGCACGACGCTCAAGCCCGAAGTCGAGCGCAGCGACGATTCCAGCGACGTAGCCGAGCGTGCGACGATCGCATCCTTCCTGCGCTTGACCGCCGGCATGTCGACTTGCACATCGCCTGGCGGCAGGACCACACCGAAGTCGGACCCGCGTCGCGCCATGTGGGCCGCATAGGCGCTGGCGACCAGCGCCTTGGTGGGCGTGCAACCGGTGTTGACGCAGGTGCCGCCGAAGGCGGCCTGCTCGACGATGGCGGTGCGCATGCCGGCACCGGCCATGCGTATCGCCAAAGACGGGCCGGCCTGGCCGGTGCCGATGACCAACGCATCGAAGACCGCAGCGTTCATTTCCGCCCTCCGGATCCGGGAATCGACTCCTGCTAAAACGTTCGCGCGAACGGCGAGGCACAGCGTGATGCCGTTGTACGATCTGCCGTTCGAATCGAACCCGATGACTTCGGCCGCAACCTGCGACGATATAGCCCTTCACGATAGTATCCGTAAAGCGGCCCGCGAGCAGGGTCGTGCCCAAGGAGCAACCCCCGTATGGGAGCAACCCGTATGCCTACTCCTTTTTCAGGTCTGCGCGCGATGCCTTGCGCCGTTTGCACTTGGGACACACACCATGGTCGTGAAAGCGATCGGGATCGAGATCGAATGAGCGCCGCGGCCCTATGACCCTTCGGCCCCTCTCGCTGCTCGAAACGCGCGTGCTCGGCGTGCTGATCGAGAAACAGCATACCGTGCCGGATACCTATCCGCTCACGCTCAACGCGCTTGGCGCCGGATGCAATCAGAAGTCGAGCCGCGATCCCGTCCTGGACGTCTCGGAAGCCGAGATCCAGGCGGCCGTGGACGAACTGAAACGGATTTCCCTGGTGATCGAAACGAGCGGCGGACGCGTCATGCGCTACGCGCAAAATTTCGGCCGCGTGCTCGGTGTGCCTCCGCAGGCGACCGCGTTGCTCGCGGCGCTGATGCTGCGCGGAACGCAGACGGTCGGCGAGCTGCGGATCAGCTCCGAGCGCCTGCACCGGTTTGCGGACACTTCCTCGGTCGAGGCGTTCCTGCACGAGCTCGCGGACAGGCCCGCCGGCGCACTGGTCGTCGAGTTGCCGCGCCAACCCGGCGCGCGGGAACCGCGCTGGGCACACCTGCTTTCCGGTCCGCCTGCCGATCAGCCCGCAGCCACCGCCGCCACGGTGTCGCCAGGGACCGAAACGCGAACGCCGGACGAGGTTGCATCGCTGCGCGCGGAGGTGGCTCGGCTTGGCGCCGAATTGGACGCGATGAAGACGATCGTCGCCAGGCTGTGCAAGCAGCTTGGCGTCGACGCTACGTGAACTGCGCGCGCAACACCCGGATCAAAGCTCGACCAGCGTCTTGAACCCGCCCCAGAACATCCGCTGGCCGTCGAACGGCATGTCTTTCGGGCTCATCATGTCCTTCAAACGCGGATCCTCCATGACCGCCGCATTGATCCGATCGCGGTCTTCGAGCGTCGCGTAGACGATGAAGGAAAAGACGACCATCTCGTCGTCCTTCAGTTGCACCGCCTGCGGGAACGAGGTGACCTTGCCTGGCTGGACGTCATCGCCCGCGCACTCCCAGAACTGCAGCGCGCCGTGCTCCTTCCAGACCTTACCTGCCTTCTCGGCCATCTCCCGATAGGCATCCAGCTTCGCACGCGGCACGGGCACAACGAATCCATCGACATAGTGAGCCATCGAAACCTCCTTGGTCAGTGAGTGGCGCCGGATCAGCCGGCATCCTGGATGATTGCCATGATGTTGCCTTCGCTGTCCTTGAACCAGGCGGCCTTGGCACCGCCCGCGGTAATGACCCCGCTGGGGCTCTTCTCGCCATCCGGGATGTCGTAGTTTTCGAACTCTACGTCGCGCGCCTTCAGTTCCGCGACCTCGCGCTCGACGTCTCCGACCTGCCAGAACGCCTGGCTCGCCTTGGATGTGCCCGCATTCGGGGTCGGATAAAGAAAGCATGCAGTCCGGTCACCGAATTCATACACCACGCCACCGGCCACTTCCTGCTTGGGCTTCAATCCGAGCTTCTGCTCGTAGAACCGTCGGGCACGGGAAACATCCCGCACGGGAATATAGGCATACATGGGGGAGCTTTGCAGCATGATCGCCTCCTTGGTCCGCGTTCCGTCTAGTCGAATGGTTCGGGATCGAATCGACATTCCCGCACTTGCGCGAATGCCGCTGTTGCCTCACGATAGCCGCAGCACGGAGGAGACCCGCAATGCCCTACGACCTGGTAATCAAGAACGGCACCGTGATCGATGGCTCCGGCATGCCGCGTTATCGCGCGGATGTCGCGGTGCACCGCGGCAAGATCGCGGCCATCGGACGTATTCGCGACTCGGCGAAGGAGGTGGTCGATGCCGAAGGCCACATCGTGGCGCCGGGTTTCGTCGACGGCCATACCCACATGGATGCCCAGATCTTCTGGGATCCGATCGGTACCTCATCCTGCTATCACGGCATCACCACGGCGGTGATGGGCAATTGCGGATTCACGCTCGCACCGTGCGCGGCCAAGGACAAGCACATGGTCGTGCGCAACCTGCAGCGCGCCGAGGACATCCCGCCCGCCGCGATGGAGGCGGGGATCAAGTGGAGCTGGACCACGTATCCGGAATATCTCGCGGCCCTGGAAGCGCTTCCCAAGGGGATCAATTACGCGAGCTACGTGGGCCATTCCGCGATCCGCACGTTCGTCATGGGCGATCGCGCCTTCGAGCAAGCGGCCAGCGAGGATGACCTGCGTGCGATGGAGCAGCACGTGCGCGACGCAATAAACGCCGGCGCTGTCGGGTTCACGACCTCACGCTCACCGAGCCACGAAACGCCCGAGGGGCGTCCGGTGGCAAGCCGCCAGGCGAGCTGGGATGAAGTGCGCCGACTGGTCGGCGTGATGGGAGATCTGAACGCAGGTCTGTTCGAAATCGCGGGCGAAGGCGTAGATCGCAAGGCAGGCGATCCGGGCGTACGCGAATGGCATACGCGGCTGCGCGATCTGGCAGTCGAGTCGGGCCGGCCGATCACCTTCGGCGTATTCGGACGCCGCACCTCGCCCGGCACGTGGAAGCATTATCTCGACCTGCTGGACGAAACCGCCGCCATGGGCGGGCGTATGTTCGCGCAGGCGCACAGCCGCTCGCTCTCCGCCCTGCTCTCGTTCAAGACCCAGATGCCGTTCGACCGCTTGCCGCTGTGGAAGGAAATCCGGGCCCTGCCGATCGAGGAACAGAAGCAGAAGCTGCGCGATCCGCAGTTGCGGCACAAGCTGATCGAGACTTCCGGCATGAACGACGGGCGCAAGGCGGTCGGCACCGAGGCGCGGCCCGCCGACTACGACTGGCTGTTCGTGTTCGACACGGTCGAAGGCCCGCACCGCTCGGTGGCCGAGGTCGCGCGCGAACGCGGTCAGCACCCGGCCGAGACGATGATCGAGCTTGCGCTGGATAAGGATCTCGATCTCTTTTTCCTGCAACCCGTGGCCAACGAGGATCAGGACGCGGCGCTACAGATCATGCGCCATCCCCGCACCGTGACCACGTTCTCGGACTCCGGCGCTCACGTCTCGCAGCTGATGGATTCATCGCTGCAGACACATCTGCTCGCGCACTGGGTGCGCACAAAACAAGCGTTCACGCTGGAACAAGCGGTGAGCATGCTGACCTTGGTGCCGGCTACATTGTGGGGCTTCCACGATCGCGGCCTGATCCGCGAGGGCATGGCGGCCGACATCGCGGTGTTCAATCCAGACACGATCGTGGCCGAAATGCCGGAAGTGGTTGACGACCTCCCCGCGGGCGCACGCCGGCTCGTGCAGCGTGCGCGCGGCATGAAGGCGACGGTGGTGAACGGCGAGGTGTTATTGCGCGACGGCAAGCATACCGGCGCGCTGCCGGGCAGGCTGCTGCGCGGGCCGTTGGGGCGTCGGGCATAGACCCGACTACCCGCCTTCGACCGGCTCCGCAACTTCGAGCACACCCTGCTCGATCAGCGGCTCCATCTCGGCATCCGTCATGCCGAGAATGTCGCGACAGACTTGCCGCGTGTGCTCGCCGATGAAAGGCGTGGGCCAGTTGCGCTCGGCGCTCGCACGAGAAAGTCGGAACTCGGAGCGCTGCACCACGTGGCGGCCGATCTTCGGCCTGTCGTAATAGACGAAATGGCCCCGGTGCTCCAACTGGGGATCCGCGAGCACGCCCTTGTTCGGATGCACCACGCCGGCAGGCACACCCGCGCCCTGCAGCGCGCGTACGAGCACTTCGGCTCCCCATGAGCGCGTGGTCTGCGTGAGCAGCGCTTCGAGCTCGTCTTCGTCGCGCTTGCGTCCGAGCAGCGTCGAAAAGCGCTCGTCGTGCATCCAGGCCGGTTCGCCGAACGCCTGCCGCAGCGCGGCCCAGTGCGCATCGGTCATGCAGGTGATCGTGACCCAGCGATCCTCGCCCCGACACGGAAAGGCGCCATGCGGCGCCGCCGCCTCGTGCCGGTTGCCCGTGCGGCTGCCTTCGCGGCCGTTGTTGGCATAGTCGAGCAGCAATGGCGCGATGAACTGCAGCGCGCTCTCGAGCTGCGACATGTCGATATGCTGGCCGACGCCGGTGCGCCGGCGGTAGTCCAGCGCGGCCAGGATGCTGGTGAGCGCAAAACGCGGCGCGATGAAATCGGTATAGGCACCATACGGATTGGTCGGATCGCGATCGGGCCAGCCGGTGATGCCGGTCATGCCGCTCAGCGACGAGAGCACGGCACCGAAACCCGGCAGCTTCGAATTCGGTCCGCCGCGCCCCAACATCGAGGTGCTGAACAGCACGATGTCCGGCTTGATCTTGCGCAGTTCCTCGTAGCCCAGGCCCAAGCGCTCCATCGTTCCGGGCGTGAAGTTCTCGGTCACCAGGTCCGCCCAGGCCACCATGCGCTTGACGATGTCGATGGCCTTCGGGCTGCCGAGATTCAAGCCGAGCGCGTACTTGTTGGCGCTGTAGCTGCCGTAATACCCGCTGCGGTTGAGGCCCTTGCCGGGAGCCAGTGGCGGCGACGTGTGCAGCGGATCGGGACGTTTTCCTGACTCCACCCGCACGACCGCTGCGCCATACTCGGCGAGATAGCCGGTCGTCATCGGCCCGGACGCGACCCAGCAGAAGTCGAGAACCTTCAGATTTGCGAGCGGCTGCATGCGTCGTCCCGTCGACTCATTATGATCTGTTCACTCGGCTTTTCGTCGCGCCTTCATGGACACAGCATGTCGACGAAGCGGTCCACCGCGGTCGCATCCAGCCGTTGCGGATCGTCGTACAGGGCCTGGATCGCGGCTTGGCGCTTGAGCGCATAGCGTCGTGCGAGGCTCATGCGCACCTTGTTCTGCAGCGTCGGCATGAACTCGGCACGGCGGCGCGGATGTCCCGCGGGATACTCGACCACCACCTTGGGAGTGTGCGTCCCATCCTTGAAGGACACCTGGATCGCATTGGCGCTCGTGCGCCGCTGTGGATCGTAGAAACCTTCGCTGTAGGCCGGATCCTCGGTGATGATCGTCTTCGCGCGCAATGGGTCGATGCGCGGGTCGGAGGCGAGGGCATCCTCGAAGTCTCTCGCGTCGAGCCGGCCGAAGATGAGACCGATCGCGATCACGTACTGCGCACAGTGGTCGCGGTCGGCCGGGTTGTGCAGCGGTCCGGTCTTGTCCATGATCCCCATCAGGGCCCGCTGGCTGCGCACTTCGATGCGCTCGATGTCGGCGATCCGGTCCTTCACCAGCGGATGCAGCTTGAGCGCGCATTCCACCGCCGATTGTCCGTGCATGCCGGCAGCGACGAACTTGAACATCGAGCTCTGGATCACGTAGTCGCCATAAGGTCGCTGAAACTTGAACGGCTTGCCGCCGAAGCGCGCCTCGTAGAATCCGTAGCGCTTCGCCGTGAGCACCGAGGGATAACCCATTTCGCCGGCCCGCGCCATCAAGGCAAGGCGCACGGCATTGAAGTTCGCATCGGCCGCAGCCCAGCTCTTGCGCCAGCCGGTATTGGGCGCGTGCCGCACCACCGCAAGCGAGCAATCCACCCAGGCGTTCGATACGGCGTTGATGATCTCCTCGCGCGTGCCCCCGAGCATGTGGGTCAGCACGGCCGAGCCGGCGACGCGGCTAAGCGTCGGATGATCGATGGCGCAGTTCTGGAAGTCGTTCTCGATCGCGATGCAGCCCTGGATCTCGTAAGCCTTCACCAGGTAGTGGAGCACATCGCCCATATGCAATGGCGCATCGCCGCGCGCGCTGCGATAACGGCTCAGATGGTCGGCGAGCATCAATACGCCACCGAGGTTGTCCGAAGGGTGGCTGCCCTGCGCCGCGGTGAAGGTGTCGTTCAGATCGAGCCAGCGGATCATCGCGCCGAAGTCGAACGCCGCCTTGGCCGGATCGAGCTGGTACGCCGTGCCGGGCACGCGCGCGCCATGCGGGACGACAGTGCCGTGCACCACGGGCCCGAGCAGCTTGGTGCATTCGGGATAGTCGAGCGCATCGAGCGCACAGGCGATCGTGTCCATCAGGCACGACCGCGCGGCATCCAGCGCTTGCTGCGACGGCTTGAAGTCCACGACATAGTCGGCGATGTCCTGCAGCTCGCGATCGGGCTCGGGGCGCGTATTCTCCGGTGCGCTCATGTGCGGGTCGTCCTTGCTCGGCTGAAAATACGATCGGCGGATGCGGCAAATGACGCGCGCTTTCTACTGCGCCTTGATCCCCGCCTCCTGGATTACGCGCCGCCACGTGGCGAGCTCGCGCTTCAGATGCGCCGCGGCATCGGCCGGGCTGCCCCCGGTCGGCTCCAATCCTTGCCGGGCCATCGGTTCGCGCACGGCCTGATCTTTCAGTGCTGCTTGCACGGCAGCATTCAGCTTCGCGATGACGGGCGCAGACGTACCGGCCGGCGCCATCAATGCGTACCACGAGCTCATTTCGAAGCCCGGATAGCCCTGCTCGGCAATCGTCGGAAACTGGGGCGCGGCCGAAGAACGTTTCAGGCCGGTCGTGCCCAGGCAGATCAGCTTGCCCGCCTTGATGTGTGGGAGCGTCGCGCTGACGCTGCCGAATATGACCTGCGATTCGCCGGCCAGAACCGCGGCGGCGGCCGGGCCGCCGCCCTTGTACGGCACGCTCACCATGTCGATCCCCGCCGCCTGTTTGAACAGCTCCGCAGCCAGGTGCACGGGGGTACCGTAGCCCGCGGTAGCCGCGTTGCTGCGGCCGGGATTCGCCTTGGCATAGGCGACGAATTCCTTCAGCGAGCGCGCCGGCACGGAAGGGTGAACCACGAGCAGGTACTGCGCATCGGCGATCAGGCTGACGGGGGCGAGATCCTTCAACGGATCGTAGGGCGTCGGCATCAGCGCCGGCGTCATCGCCAGAGACGAAATGAAGCCCATCAACAGGGTATTGCCGTCGGGCGCGGCGCGCGCGACCAGATCGGTGCCGACGATCCCGCTTCCGCCGGGGCGGTTATCGACCACGAACTGCTGTCCCAGCCGAGCACCCAGCGCGGCAGCGAGAATTCGCGCCAGCGTATCGGTGCCCCCGCCCGGCGACGTGGCGACGACCAGGCGCACCGGCCGGCTCGGATAGTCCTGCGCATGCGCAACAGGAGAGACCACGACCGCGATCGCGGCGATCGCCAACGATCGAGCGGCTGCACGACTTATCGCAGCGGCGAAACGACTGGTCGCCACAACCGAAGCGAAGCCCGGCGTCATTCGCGCGCGAGCCGGAATCCAGAACGAGCGAATTGTTTTCCGAATTGGCATGACATGCACTCCGTACTCGCCCGAATCGTCACCAGGGTCTCGGGCAAAAACCGCATTACGCCGCCGCTTCAAATCACGCCGGCGCTTCGAAGCCGAACCAGATCGCCGCGCGCGAGACCCAGTTCACCCCCGAGGATCTCGGTGTTGTGCTCGCCGAGACCCGGGGGCTTTCCGCCGCCCTTGAGCGGTGTCGCACTCGCCCGCGCGAAAGGACCAAGCGTCGTGAGCTTCGTATCCCATTGCGCACACTCGACCGAACGAAGGAAGCCGCGCGCCTCGAGTTGCGGGTTCTCCAGGATGTCGCTCATTGTCGCGACTGGAAAGAGCAGAATGCGCCGCTCGATCGCGCCGTCGAACAGCTGTTGCTTGGTGCGCTCCAGCAGGAAACGCGAAACCGGGGGAACGACCCGTTCCAGCGTCTCGCTGGTGATCGTCCCGTAGCCCATCGCTTTGAAATCGAGACTCAGCAGATAGTCGTCCGGCGACCCCTCGTCGGCCATCCAGCGCACGAAGTTGTTGACGCTCTGGCCCGAAGACGCGCCGCCCGAGAACTGGAAGTTGACGAAGCCGTCCCGGCACGGCCACGTAATCCGCATGAACTGGCCTTTCCCGGTCTGGCGGTAGGAACCCTGGCGCACGATCACCGCGCGCTCGACGGC
>JBOIEI010000008.1:0-1763 GCA_050741055.1 Burkholderiales bacterium
GTTCTTGAGCAATTGCGCCGGCGGTGCGCTATGGCCAGTGGCGTGTCCCGGCATCCTGGGTCTCGTCGATACCGGCGATACGATCGAGCTCGACACCGACAGCTTCGTCGTGCACAACGTCGCGACGGGCAAAACGCTGCAGGGGCGCCCGTTGCCGCAGATGTATCGGGCCATGATCGAGGCCGGTGGCGAAAAGCCTTATCTCAGGGCGCGCATGGCTGCCGAGCGGTCGCACGGGTGAGCATGCAGCGCGACATCGGGCGTGCCACTCCTGCCCGCCTGGCGGACACGCGAGGCTCCCCTCGCAGTGAGGGAAGAGACGCGACGCAGCATTCAGGCCGTGCGGTGAAACCAGAGCAGGGACAGGGTGGCGGCGAAAAGCGCAAGCAGTGCCGCGGCGGCGCCGAAGAACGCCGTGAGCTCGGTCTCCCTGCGCTCCAGCACCATCTTCGTGGTCAGGTCCTTGTAGACCCCGTGCAGATCGGCCGCGCTGCCCGCATGCGAATACGCGCCTTCGGTGATGGCGGCAATCGCCTTCAGCGTCTCCTCATCGAAGCGCATGAAGATCGACATGCCCTCGAAATCCACCGGTCCGCCGGCCGTGGTGCCGAAGCCGATGGTATGCACGCGCACACCGCGATCGGCGGCCATCTTGGCGGCTTTCAGCGGATCGGGGCCGGTGGTGCGCCGCCCGTCGCTCAGGAGCACGATCGCCCCCGCCGTATAGGAGCTCGGCGGCACCGGCTTGAATTCCTTTTGCGCCGGCTTGGCGGCGCCGCCGAGGGGCGCAGCGTCGGAGCGCCGGGAGAAATTGCTGTCGAAAAGGTCTTCCTCCAGATCGACGCCTGAATCGGGCAGCAGCAACGCCAACGCCATCAGCAGGCCGCTGCCGATGGCGGTCTGGCGCTGCAGCTGGAAGCGATCGACCGCCGCGAGCAGGTCTTCGCGGTTCTGGGTCGGCGTCTGCACGACCGCCGCCGTACCGGCAAAAGTGACGATACCCACCCGCACGTTCGGCGGAAGATCGCGCACGAAATCCCGCACCGCGTTTTGCGCAGCCCCCAGGCGCGTCGGCGGGATGTCCGGCGCGCGCATGCTGCGCGAGACATCCATGGCGAGCACGATGGTCTGGTGCTCGTTCGGCAAGGTCACGACCGCGATCGGCCGCGCCATCCCGAACAGCGCGCTGGTGAGCGCGAGCACGAGCAGAATCGCCGGGAGGTGACGGCGCAGCCACTGGCCGGGCCCGACCGCGTCGCGCACGAGCATGAGGCTCGCATAGCGCAGGGCCGCTTTTTTCCGTCGCTTGAGCGCATAGACGTAAGCGCCGATCAGCAGCGGAACGCCGAGCAGCAACCAAAGCAGATCCGACCACAAGAACCGCATCGCGCTTCCTCGCTCGCGCCGTGGCCCCGGCTCGCTGCGCACAAGGGGCTTGGCCCCTTACTTCCACAAGGGGCTTGGCCCCTTACTTCCACAAGGGCTTGGCCCCTACTTCCTCGCGGGGCCTGGCCCCTATTTACTGCCTGGTCTCAAAAAAGCGCCGGGCACCTTTCTCGCGCCGAGGCGCCGGCCCGCAACCGGCTTTCCGACAAACAATATACACGCGTGTCGCGATAGCATGCCACGTCTGCGCACCCGTGCTATGTTGACTTTTCCGCTTACCGACAAGCGTGCTACCTTGCGCATGCCGGCACACGCGGTCGTGAGGGCTCCCGGATGAGGCGGCAGGTGCTTTACAGCGGTTCGAGACGCAATTCCGG
>JBOIEI010000009.1:0-4243 GCA_050741055.1 Burkholderiales bacterium
GTCCCGGTGCGCTGATTCGGAGCAGCGGCGAGTGAGCGCGACACCGGAGCCGGTGATTCTCGGCCGCATCGAGGCGCGCAAGGAAGGCGGGCGCGTCGCCTACGTGACGATCAACAATCCGGCCAAGCGCAACGCATTGGCGGCCGAGGACCGGGCAAAGCTCGCAGCCACCATGCGCGAGCTGGCGCAGGACCCGGGGCTTCGCGTCGCAGTCATCACCGGTGCGGGCGACAAGTCGTTCATCGGCGGTGCCAACATCGGCCAGATGTCGACCTTCCCCAACCCCGACGCCGCCGCCGAAGGCAGCCGCATGACGCATCTCGCCTGCGACAGCATGCGCCGCATGCCGGTGCCGGTGATCGCACGCATCAACGGCTACTGTCTCGGCACCGGAATGGAGATCGCTGCGTCCTGCGACCTGCGCGTCGGCTCGGACAATGCGCTGTTCGGCATGCCGGAGGTGCGGCACGGCATTCCGTCGGGCATGGAAGCATGCCTGCTGCCGCGGCTGATCGGCTGGGGCAAGACGATGGAGCTGGTCTTCACCGGCAAGATGATCGATGCGGCCGAAGCGCACCGCTGCGGCTTCCTCGAGCGCCTGGTGGCACCGGACGCGCTCGACGAGGCGGTCGAATACTGGGTCGAAGCGATCGTCACTGCCGGCCCGCGTGCAATCCGGCTGCAGAAAGCGCTGCATGCCGACTGGGAGCGGATGGCAATCGCCGATGCGGTTCAGCGCGGCATCGAGGCGATCGGGAAGGCGCACATGACCGACGAGCCGCGGCGGCTCATGCAAGCGTTCCTGGAGCGCCGGCAGAAGCGCTGAATGCGCAACAAGCAAGACCCGCGCATTCAGGGCGGTATCTGATCTGGCCCCACAACCATATACACGCATGGAGGCGTTCATGTCCGAATCGGCCAAGCAGGCATTCCAGCAAGCATCGTTGGGCGCACAGAACAGCGCCTACGAAAAGATCGCCCGCCTGGATCCCGAGTACTTCGAGAAGTTGAAGGGCTTGTACGTGGATGCCACCTTCGGCCGGGAGGGCGCGCTGCCGCGGAAGATCCGGGAGCTGATCATGGTCGGAATCACCTGCGCGCTGAACCGGCCGCGCGGGGTGCGCCTGCACAGCGAGCGGGCGCTCGCGCTCGGCGCCACGCCGCGCGAGGTGCTGGAAGCGATGGAAACGGCCGCCATCCCCGGTGGCATGCCCGGGCTGTGGCTGGGCGTGGAAACGCTGGACGAGATCCTGCAGCGCAAGGGCATCGCGTTCGAGTGAACGGCAATCAGCCTGAGCGGATGACAGCCGCAGGTGTCCAGCCTGGACGCCCACGCGCTCGCAGACCTTCGCCCAACGTTCCGATCCCGATGCCAGGCTTCTCAGCCCCATGACGATTGCAATCGTTCACCGCAGCGCCGTGAACGCCGGCTGAGCTTCCCGGGAACCAGAACTACGCCGCCGCTTCGAGAAGCTCCAGCACCTGCTCGGCGGAGGTGATCCGGCGTGGATTGGTGTGCAGCCAGCTGTCATGCAGCGCGTTGGCCGCGATGACGGGAAACTGCTCGGCCCCGACGCCGACCTCGGACAGCCGGCCGGGCAAGCCGAGCTCGGCCACCAGCGCGGCGATCACGTCGCCCGCCTCCTCGCCCGGATGTCCCATCGCCTCGGCCACCAGGCGCTGGCGCTCGGCGTTCACCGCCCGGTTGTAGCGCAACACGTGCGGCAGCATGACACACGAGGTATAGCCGTGAGCAACGCCGCAGGTTCCCCCGAGCACGTGCCCGATCGCATGGCTTGCGCCCATCTGCGCCCCGCCCTGTCGGCCCGCCATCGAGAGCCAGATGCCGAGCTGGCAATCGAGCCGCGCTTCCAGGTCGGCCGGATCGCGCTTCACCCGCCGCAGCGCCTGGCTCAGCAGCTTTAGAGCCTGAACATAGCTCGGATCGCCGACGGGACTGGAGAACTGCGAGCACAGACCCTCCGTCGCATGATCGAGCGCGCGAATTCCGCTCGACAGCCACACCCACAGTGGCGTATGCACCGTCGGCACGGGATCGAATATGGTCACGCGCGGCACGAACAGCGGATGGCGGAAGCTATGTTTTTGCTTGATCCGAGTGTCGGTACAGCCGGCCTGCGCGTTGAACTCGCCCGCCGAGAGTGTGGTCGGAATCGCGACCTGCCGCACCGTGGGGGCGTCGAAGCTCGGGATGCTGCGCGTGCCGTCGGCTTTCACCACCGTGCGGAAGCGTTCGAAATCGTCGGGCGCGCGGATGTCGTGGCGCAAGCAGAGCTGCACCATCTTGCCGGCGTCGGTGCACGATCCGCCGCCGAAGGTCACGATCAGATCCGCAGCCGCCGAGCGCGCCGCCGCGGCTGCCTCGAGCACGGCGTCTCGCGGCGTGTGCGCAGGCATGCGGTCGTACTGCCCCGCATGGCGACTGCCAAGCGCAGCCCGCACCTTGCCGACCTCGTCCGTGGTGCGGTTCATGGTTCCGCTCACGATGAGAAAGACACGCTGTGCGCCGAGCCGCTCGGCTTCCTCGCGCAAGGCCTGCGCCGCCGGTTGGCCATAGACGATCCGCTCGATCGCGGGAAATACCAATACGCCTGAACGCATGCCGCTCTCCTCTGCATTGGCGCTGGAATGATAACCGGGCGCGGCCGTTCGCTGCCGCCTGCGCGCGAATGAGGCACACTACGTCGATGAGTACACGCCGCGGCGTCATTTTGCAGGCAACCTACCGCGTCGCTGCCAGCCGCGCAGGCGCCCGCTCCCCGATCGTGCATCTCTACGGCCGCTTCGAGGACGGCAGCACCTTCGTCGTCCGGGACGACCGTTGGCGCCCGTGCTTTTATATCCGCGCTGCCGACGCCGAGCGGGCGCGCTCGCTCGGTGTGCCGGCGCCCCGGTCGAGCGAGCGGCGCAGCTTCGACGGCGCCGCCGTCGGTCAGATCGAAGTCGCGGTGCCGTCCGACGTGCCGCCGCTGCGCGAGCGCCTGCACCAGGCCGGCATCGACACGTTCGAAGCCGACGTGCGCTTTGCGCAGCGCTACCTGATCGAGCGCGGCATCAAAGGCGGCTGCGAGATCGAGGGTGAGGCCGTTCCCGGGGAAGGAATAGCGTGGTCGTTCGCAAATCCGACGCTCAAGCCAGCGACTGTCGCGCTCGCGCCTCGCGTCCTGGCATTCGACATCGAGACCGATCCGAAGGCCGAGCGGCTGCTCGCGATCTCGCTCTATGCGTCTGGCATCGACGAGGTGCTGATCGTCGACGGCGCGGGACGGGCGATGCCGGAACGCGCGATTCCCTGCACCGACGAGGCCGCGGCGCTCGATGCGTTCTGCGCGCGTATCCGCGGCCTCGATCCCGACGTGCTGACCGGCTGGAACACGATCGACTTCGATCTCACCGTGCTGGCGCGGATCGCGGCGCGGCTCGGACACCCGCTCGAGCTCGGGCGCGAGCCCGGCGCGATGCGACTGCGCAAGGCCGAAGGCTATTTCGGCAGCGGCCAGGCGGCGATCCCGGGACGGCTCGTGCTGGACGGCATCGATCTTCTGCGCGGCGCGTTCGTGCGCATGGAGGACTACTCGCTCGACGCGGTCGCACGCGAGGTGCTCGGCGAGGGCAAGGCGGTCGCGGGCGACGCGCGCGAGCGGATGGCGGAGATCGAGTATAACTATGCGCATGATCTCGCGGCGTTCGCGCTCTACGCGCGCACCGATGCGCGGCTCGCCTACCAGATCGTCGACAAGCTCAGGCTCGTGCCGCTCGCGTTCGCGCGCAGCGCGCTCACTGGCATGACGCCGGACCGCGTCGCCGCGAGCATCGCATCGTTCGACTTTCTCTATCTGAGCGAGCTCGAGCGGCTCGGGATCGTTGCGCCGACCGTGCGCTCGGACGACGCGCGCGTGCATGCCGCGCAGCACGGCGGCCACGTGCTCGCGCCCGTCACGGGGCTGCATTCGAATGTCTGGGTGTTCGACTTCAAGAGCCTGTATCCGAGCATCCTCCGCACGTTCAACATCGATCCCCTCGCCTACGTCGCCGAGCCCGCGCCCGACGACGATCTGATCCGCACGTCCGAGGGTGCGTTCCGGCGCGAACCCGCGATCCTGCCGCGGATGCTCGACGAGCTCGTCCCGCGCCGCGAGGCGGCGAAAGCGAGCGGCGACGACGTCGCCTCGCAGGCGATCAAGATCCTGATGAACTCGTTCTACGGGGTGCTCGGCACGCC
>JBOIEI010000010.1:0-7466 GCA_050741055.1 Burkholderiales bacterium
GCGGCTTCGCGGTGGTGCACTGCCTCGGCATCATGACCTCGATGTTCAGCGCCGTGGTCGTGTCGCGCTCGATCGTGAACCTGACCTACGGACGCAAGCGCAGGCTGGAACGCGTCTCGATCGGGCAAATCTGGAAGCCGGGCGCCGAAGCGCCGGCGCGCTAGGATGGCATACGGCATCGGCCGGAGTTTGACTGACCGGCATTCGTCAATCGGAGCGACGCAAGATTAGTGTCCTGAGTCCGAAATTCGCTGCACAAAAGATGCCGAGAATCGACGCCATACATTGTCGTGAATCCTCGCCAGATGTCCAACCTGGCTGTGGTTCACTTCGCGTCTGGCGCCGATTTCGACACTTTTGCCGCTCGCGGGCAAGGGGCGCACGATTGGGATTGCAGCAACGAATCCCGGACTCAGGACACTAGGCATGGAATTCTTCCGCATCAAGCGCGACATCCCGTTCATGCGCCACGCGCTGGTGTTCAACGTGATCTCGCTGGTTACATTCCTGCTCGCCGTCGGATCGCTGGCCACCAAGGGGCTGCATTTCGGCGTCGATTTCACCGGCGGCACGGTGATGGAAGTGAGCTACCAGCAGCCGGCCGACCTGAGCCGCATCCGGGAGACGGTAGCGGGGCTGGGCTTTACCGAAGTTGCGATCCAGAACTTCGGCAGCGCCAGCGATGTCCTGATCCGCCTGCCGGTGCGCGAGGACATATCCGGCGCGAAGGTATCCGAATCGGTCATGCAGGCGTTGCGCAAGGTCGAACCCACAGTGGAACTGCGGCGGGTGGAGTTCGTCGGACCGCAGGTCGGCAAGGAGCTGGTCGAGAACGGCGCGCTGGCGCTGCTGTTCGTCTCGATCGGTATAGTGCTCTACCTGTGGATGCGCTTCGAATGGAAGTTCGGCCTTGCGGCCATCATCGCCAACCTGCACGACGTCGTCATCATTCTGGGCTTCTTCTCCTTCTTCGAGTGGGAATTCTCGCTGCCGGTGCTGGCTGCGGTCCTGGCGGTGCTCGGTTACTCGGTCAACGAGTCGGTGGTGGTGTTCGACCGGATTCGGGAGAATTTCCGCAAGATGCGCCGCGCACCGGTGCAGGAGATCATCGACAACGCCATCACCCGCACCATGTCGCGCACCATCATCACCCACGGCAGCACGCAGATGATGGTCACTTCCATGCTGATCTTCGGCGGCGAGACGCTGTTCTATTTCGCCCTGGCGCTCACGATCGGCATCTGCTTCGGCATCTATTCCTCGGTTCTGGTGGCGAGCCCGCTCGTGATGTGGTTCGGCATCCGCCGCGAGGACCTGGTCAAGCCCGAGAAGAAGCCTCAACCGGACGCGGTGGTTTAGCCCGATATTATCCGGGCTAAGCGACACGTCGCCCGATCCGCTCTTGCGCCCACCGACGTCGCCCTGAAGGCCGGCAACCTTGGAACTGATCGCGCAGTTCGTCGACATCGTGCTGCATCTGGACAAGCACCTCACCTGGGTGGTCCAGAACTACGGCGCCTACGTCTACGCAATCCTCTTCGCCATCATCTTCTGCGAGACCGGGCTCGTGGTCACGCCGTTCCTGCCGGGCGATTCGCTGCTTTTCGTCGCCGGGACGCTGGCGGCGACCGGGCACATGGACGTCCACACGGTGTTTGCCGCGCTCGCGTGCGCCTCGTTCCTGGGCGACAACACGAACTACTGGATCGGCCATTTCACCGGGCCGCGCATATTCCGCAGCCACGAAGCGCGCCTGCTCAACCGCGCGCATCTGGATCGCACCCGGATTTTTTACGAGCGCCATGGCGGCAAAACGATCGTGATCGCGCGCTTCATGCCGATCGTGCGAACGTTCGCTCCGTTCGTGGCCGGCATCGGGCGCATGAGCTACGCCCAGTTCCTGGCCTACAGCTTCGCGGGCAGCATTCTCTGGATCAGTTTCTTCGTCTACGGCGGGTACTTCTTCGGCAATATCCCGCTCATCAAGCAGAACCTCAGCTGGTTCATCGTCGGCATCGTGATCTTGAGCGTGATGCCGGGTGCCATCACTTGGCTGCGCAGCCGCGCGGCCGTGCAGCAGACCGGTTGATACGAAGGCCGTTCAGTACAAGGCCGAGGACAGCTCGCGCCGGTAGCGGACGACCAACGGGTCGTCGGATCCGAGCAGGTTGAAGATCTCGACCATCGTTTTGCGGCCGGCGTCGTCGCCGAACTTGCGGTCGCGGCGAACGATTTCGATCAACTGCTGCAGGGCGTTCTCGAATGCCTTGGCATGCGCATGGTGGCGCGCGAGCTCGAGGCGGGCGTCGAGGTCGCCGGGGCTCGCGGCGATACGCTGTCGGAGCGAAGCCACGTCGGCTTCGGGGCGGGTGGCGAATTCCAATTCGGCCTTGAGCGCGCCGACCCTGGGTTCGTCGAGCGCAAGCGGGCCGAGTCCGGCCACAGCAGCGCGCGCCTCATCGAGGCGCCCGAGCTTCACCAGTACCTCGAGCCTGTCGACTTGCGCCGGCTCGTTGCGCGGGTCGAGCTCGAGCGCCTTGTCGAGCTCAACCAGTGCGTCGGCGTACCGGCCCGAGCTCATCATGTCACGCGCCTGGCTGGTTGCCAGCGCAGACGGCGATGGCACGATACGCTCGATGAACGCGCGCACCTGCGATTCCGGCAGCGCGCCGACGAACTCGTCCGCCAGCTCGCCGTTCACGACCGCCTTGACGGCCGGAATGCCGCGCACGCCCATATTCGCGGCAAGCTCCGGGTTCTCGTCCGAGTTGATCTTGGCCAGCGTGAACTTGCCCGCGTACTCCGCGGCGAGCTTTTCCAGGACGGGCTTGAGCGCCCGGCACGGCGCACACCAGGGCGCCCAGAAGTCGATCACGACCGGGGCGGTTTTCGAGCCTTCGAGAACGACCTGACCGAAATTGTCGGCGTTGACATCGACGCTATGTGAATCCATGCACGCTACTCCGGACCTCGGCTGGGAATGAGTAGCTGAGGTCGGGGCGCCCGATATCAAGGTCGCGGTGCGCCTGAGATGCCTCAGATCCGCTGTGCCAAGCGAGCGGCGGCGCCGATGTAAGTCGCGGGCGTCATGGCGAGCAGTCTGTCCTTCGCTTCAGCCGGGATCGCGAGGCCGCGGATGAAGTCATGCAGCGTCTTCCGATCCATGTTCGCCTGTCCTCGGGTGAGCGCCTTGAGCTGCTCATACGGGTCGGGCACGCCGTATCGGCGCATCACGGTCTGGATCGGCTCGGCCAGCACTTCCCAGGCGTTGTCCAGGTCTGCGCCGATGCGGGCGCGATCGGCTTCGAGCTTGCTCAGGCCGCGCAGGCACGAATCCCATGCGAGCAGGGTGTGCGCGAGCGCCACCCCCATGTTGCGCAGCACCGTGGAGTCGGTCAGGTCGCGCTGCCAGCGCGATACGGGCAGCTTCTCCGCCATGTGGCGCAGCAGTGCATTGGCAACTCCCAGGTTGCCCTCCGAGTTCTCGAAATCGATCGGATTGACCTTGTGCGGCATCGTCGACGAGCCGACTTCGCCCGCCTTGAGCTTCTGCCGGAAATAGCCGAGCGACACGTATCCCCACACGTCGCGATCGAGATCGAGCAGGATCGTGTTGACGCGCGCATAGGCGTCGAACAGCTCCGCAATCGCATCGTGCGGCTCGATCTGGATGGTGTAAGGATTGAACGCGAGTCCGAGCGAGGAGACAAAGCGGCGTGCGAGGGCTTCCCAATCGATTTCCGGATACGCTGCCAGATGCGCGTTGTAGTTTCCTACCGCTCCGTTGAACTTGGCCTTGAGCGTGATGCGCTCGAGCTGGGCGCGCGCCTCGTCCAGCCGATGCACCACGTTCGCCAATTCCTTGCCGAGCGTCGTGGGCGTCGCCGGCTGGCCGTGGGTTCGCGCCAGCATCGCTACGCCGGCCAGTTCGTGCGCCATCGCGCGCAGACGGGCGATGAGCGCATCGAGTGCCGGCAGCATCACCTGGCTGCGCGATTCCACCAGCATGAGCGCATGGCAGACGTTGTTGATGTCTTCCGACGTGCACGCGAAATGGATGAACCCGGTCAGGACATCGGTCTGCGGATGGGGCGGCAGCTTCTCGCGCAGGAAATATTCGACCGCTTTGACGTCGTGGTTGGTCTTGGCTTCGATCGCCTTGACTCGGGCGCCGTCGGCCTCGGAGAACGCCGCAACGATTGCTTCCAGGGCGGTCTCCATCTCCGGGGACAGGGACGGAAACTCCGGCAAGAGAGGCTCGGCCGCCAGCGCCTGAAGCCATGCGATCTCGACTCGAACGCGCAAACGGATCAAGCCGAGCTCAGTGAAATACTGCCTTAATGCGCCGACGCGATCCTGATAGCGTCCGTCGATTGGCGAAAGCGCGGTAAGCGAAGAAGAAGGCATGGTGTCTGGGCCAGCTGGAGCGTGGATTTTATCACGTGAAATGATTGGCATAGCCCTTGCTCGGTTGGTCAGCGCAGCCACAAAGGGAGCCGTTAGTGCGAGCAGTGGAAATACTTAGAAAGTCCGCCGAAGCGGAGGTCGCGCCGGCGGCATTCGTGAACGGTTACACGGACGGCCAGACAGCACGGCGCGAAAGTCAAGCGCTCACCGCCTATTTGCGGGTAGGCATCGACGATTATGCCAAGGGGTTCCGCGCGGGGTTCTTCGCACGTGCGCTGCCGGGCGTGATCGCCGAATTGCCGGTCCGGCGACAGGTCGTCAACCTATAGCCAGGAGCTCGGCACGCCTCCTCCGGCCTCGACGGGGTGTGCGCCGGCGACGTGATTGGTCGCCGACCTCTATAGCCAGGGCTTCGGCACGCCTCCCTCGGCCTGCGGGCGAATCGATCCGAGGTCAGCCTTCAACGGGTATGAAGTCGGCCTTGGTCGCAGCGCAGTCGGGGCAGGTCCAGTCCTCCGGGACGTCTTCCCAGCGCGTCCCGGGCGCAATCCCGTCCTCGGGCAAGCCGGCGACTTCATCGTAGACGAAGCCGCAAAGCACACACTCCCACTGTCTCATTGCGGATTCCGCCTCATACTCGCGCGATCACCCGGCGCCGCGTCGTCCAGGTTGTCAGCTACCGTCACCGCGTCGCGCAACGCCTCCTTTGGCGGGCAAGCATCGATCGTCGCGGTCTCGTGTGCCAGGCGTGAAGTCTTCGGTTCAATTCGATCGGCCGAGGCAGCTATCCGTCGCGGGCGCATCGGCAGGTGCGAATGAGTGGCGGAAGAGAGTGGGAGTCGAACCCACAAAGGACCGTCAACGGCCCCCACCGGGTTTGAAGTCCGGCCACCCCACCGGGGACGCTTCTCTTCCGTGCTGCTATCGTTCTCGCGCCTGCCGTCATGATGCACGGCGGTGGCGCGGGTTTGTCGCGCCTGCCGCCAGGATGTCACGGCGGTGGCGTGGGTTCCTCGCGCCTGCCGCCACGCCACGACGACGCAGCCGCCGCTTATTCTATCCCGACTGCAGTGCATGTTCACCCGCGCACTCTGCGCGCGGCGCTCTCGGCCGCTTCCTTCGCTTCCCGAACGGCATCGACCAGCTTGCCGCTGTATCCCGCGCGCACAGCCCCGGCGGCATAAACGCCCGGGACAGCGGTCTGCATCGATGCATCGGTCTCGATTGCGCCGTGCGCGTCGTATGCAACGCCTGCTGGCGCGATCTCGGAGCTCGGCGTCAGCCCCACGAAAATGAAGGCGCCGGCGCACTCGATGCGTTCGGATTCGCCGTTCGCCGTGCGCACGGCTACGGCTTCGACGGTGTCATCGCCCTGAATCGCCTCTACGGTTACGCCGGTTCGAAAGGCGACGTTCCCGAGCTGTCGCACCCGCTCCACCAGCCCGGGGCTTGCGCGGGGCGTCGCGCCGCGCATGAGTACGGTCACCTGCCCGACGTATTGCGACAACGCAGCCGTTTCCTGGAAGGCGGCGTCGCCGCCGCCGACCACGACCACGTGTTCGCCCTGGAACATCGGCCCGTCGCAATCGGCACACTGCGATACGCCGCGGTGATCGAATTCTTCTTCGCCCGGGACGCCGAGTTTGTTCAAGCGCGCGCCCGAGGCGATGACGACCGTGCGCGCGCTGTGGCTGCCCGCGTCGGTCGCCACCTTGATGCTGTCGCCGCCCGCTTCGATGGCGGTCACGTTGGCGCCCAGGTTCTCGATGCCGGCCTGCGCGTTGGACTCCATCAAGGCGGACGCGATGTCGACGCCCGAGCCGTGCTCGTCGTAGCCTTCGAGCTCGGCGATATTGATCACCAGACCGCCGAACAGATTGCCCTCGGCCGTCGCGGTCTTCAGCCCCAGGGACGCCGCGTGTCTGGCGCAAGCAAGCCCGGTGATGCCTTCGCCTACCACGATCAAGTCGTATGTCGCCAAATCAGGAGCTCCTCGAAACAGATTATGTTTTTGCGCGGCTCGGCGTAGTGCCCGGCGCAGCCGCCAACGCCTGCGCCAACGGGCGCCGGATGCGGCGTACGTCGCCGATGCGCTGGGTGAAGCCGATGCGATCGAAGTACTCGAGCACGTCGATCGAGAGCTTGCGGCTGGCGCCGCAGCGGTCGCGATAGTCGGCGGCCGTGAACTGGCCGTTCGGTTTGGCGCCCGCGGTCGCTTCCGCGGTCTGTGCCAGCCGTTCCACGGTACTGCGCAGCAGGAACCGATCGGGCATGACCTTGATGGGCTCGCCGCCGCGGCTCTTGCGGTGCAGGAAGTCGCTCACCGACTTGTCGGGCAATCGCAATTGCTCGGCCAGCTCCTTGATGCTCGGCGGCAGCGGCACGTCCTTCTGCAGCGCGGGCAGGATGCGCTGCCAGAGCTTCTCGTCTTCGGGATTGGAGGTGGCATCGTGGCCGGGACGGCGTACCCGCGTGCCGGCGATCTCGACCTTGCGCGCGTGCGCGAGCTCGCGCGCGATCTGGCCCAGGAGCCACTCCGGCAGGCGTACCTGCAGCCGCTGCGGCAAGCTGGCGAGCTCCAGACCGAGCGACTTGGGATCCTCGCGGTGCAAGCGCACTACCTCGGCCACGACGGCATTGGCGAGCTCGTCGCGGCGCGCAGCCGCGATCCCGATCCGCTCGCCGCGGCCGAAGACGACGATTTCGAGCTTGCGATAGAGCGAGGCGGCCGTGGCCTCGTCGAGATTGAAAGCCGTCTCGAAGGCCGCGACATCGATGCCTTCGGTCGCCGTGGCGCTCAGCTGGCGCAGCGCCTCTTCCGGCGAGGCGGCTGCCAGCGCTGCAACGGTCTTCTGCCGTGCGGGCGAATTCCTTCGCACCGCCGGGGCGAACGGGTCCACCACCGTGCCGCCGCCGAAGGTGCGCGTCGCCGACTGATCGCGCAGAATGAAACGATCGCCGTGCAGGCAGCCGATCGGCCGGTCGAGGATGATCTGCACGATGCGGCTTTCACCCGGTGCGATCGATTCGCCACGCCGCACGGCGACGCGGCCCGTGAC
>JBOIEI010000011.1:0-6773 GCA_050741055.1 Burkholderiales bacterium
CGCCCTATCGGGCGCTGGCGGACATCGTCGGCGTCGCGCACGTGGCCTCGATCACCAATGTGCTCGTCGTCGCGCCTACGTTGCCCGTGCGCAGTGCGGTCGAGTTCGTCGCTTATGCCCGGGTGCGTCCCGGCGAGCTCAACTACGCCTCTCTCGGCCGAGGCTCCGCGTCCCATCTCGCAGGCGAGATATTCACCCGTGCGCTGGGGGTAAATGCCGTGCACGTGCCATTCAGCCGTCTTCCCGACTCGTACGTCGAAATGATGCTGGGTCGCGTGCAGTACGCGGTGCATACCCTGCCCGCGGTGCTCGCGCTGGTGCGCGAAGGCCGGCTGCGTGCGCTTGCCGTGATGTCCCGGAGCCGCAGCCCCACGCTGCCATGGCTGCCTTCGATTGCGGAAAGCGGCCTTCCCGAGGCACAGTTCGATCGTTGGTCGGGCGTAGTCGCCCCCACCGGCACCTCGCGGCGCATCGTCGAGCAACTGCACGGGGACATCGTGCGCGCCTTGCGCACGCCGAGCGTGCACGAACTTTTCCTGAGCCAGGGCGCCGAGTCGACACCGGAGAGCATGCCCGAAGGTTTCATGCGCCTGATGCAGGAGGAATATCTACACTACGATGCGCTCATGCGCAGCTGGGGCATCCGCAAGAGTAGCTCGGCGGGCCGGAACCGGCGGCATCGGCTCGGGGCGAGCCGACCGCATCAAGCCATCGACGCAGCCTGCGGCTCTTGGTCCCGCCTCGCGGGCCGATGGAACATCGCGCGCACGGCAGCCTCGATCGCCGCGGGTTGGGGCGCGAATGCCTGCTCCAGCGGATAGCTCGCCGCTGCCGGCGCATCCGGCCCGGTCAGGCGCACCGGCGGCGCCCGCAATGCGTCGAACGCCTTCTCCGCCACCAGCGCCGCGACCTCCGCGCCCACGCCGCAGGTGCGGCTCGCCTCGTGCACCACGACGACACGTCCGGTCTTGCGCGCCGATGCGAGCAGCGTCGCTTCGTCCAGCGGCTTGACGGTGCGCAGATCGATCACCTCGGCCGAAATGCCGTGCGCGCCGAGCGCATCGGCCGCCTGCAGGCAGGCCTGCACGCTCTTGGCATAGGCGATCAGCGTCACGTCGGTTCCGCTGCGCCGGATGGCGGCAAGCCCCAGGGGCACGACGTGCTCGCCGGGCGACACCTCGCCCTCCTGCATGAGCAATGCGATGTCGGCGAAGAACAGCACCGGATTGTCGTCGCGGATGGCGGCTGCGAGCAGCCCCTTGAAGTCCGCCGGCGTGGACGGCATCGCCACTTTCAGCCCCGGAGCGTGCGCGAACCAGGCTTCGATGTTGTGATTGTGCTGCGCGCCGACCGCCCAGCCGCCGCCGGTCATCGCCATCGCAACCAGCGGAAACGAGAACTGCCCGCCGGAGACGAAGCGAAGCTTCCCGGCGCTGTTGACCAGCGCGTCCATGGCGTAGGCCATGAACGGCGCGAACAGCAGATCGACCACCGGGCGCAGTCCCGTGGCGGCGGCGCCCGCGGCCGTGCCGGCGATGATCGCTTCGGCAAGCGGCGTGTTGCGCACCCGCTCGGCGCCGAACTGCGCCGCCAATTCGGGTCGCTTGGTCGCGACGCCTTCGCCGAAGATCAGCACGCGGGCATCGCGTCGCATCTCCTGCGCCAGCGCTTCGGCAATCGCTTGTTGTGCGGTGATTCGTCGCATTTTCGTTTCCCTTCAGGCGTAGACGTCGGTCGTCATCTGTTGCAGATCGGGATAGGGCGAATCCTTGGCGAACGCGACCGCGGCATCGATCCGGCGCTCGATGCCGGCTTCGATGCGCGCCAGGTCCTGCGCCCGGATCGCACCCGCTCGCAGCAGCCGCTCCTTCGTGCGCTCGATCGGATCCCTGGCGCGCCAGGCGGCAAGCTCGCCGGGATCGACGTAGGCCTGGTCGTCGGGCTCGAAATGGCCACGCAGGCGATAGGTCGAGCATTCGAGCAGGAACGGACGCGCATGGGCGCGAACGTGCGCCGCCGCCTCGGTCGCGGCCTCCTGTACCCGCTCGATGTCGTTGCCCTCGACGCTGGCGGTCTCGATGCCGTAGCGCTCGCCCCAGGCCGCAATCCGATCCGTATGCATCGTCTCGCGCCGGTGCACGAAGGCCTGCCATTGGTTGTTCTCGCATACATACAGAACCGGCAGATTCCATACCGATGCGAGATTGACCGACTCGTGGAAGATGCCTTCGCACGCAGCGCCGTCGCCGAAGAAGCAGACGACGATGCCCGGGCGTGCCAGCATACGCTGCGAGAGCGCGACGCCGGTCGCGAGCGAGAGCTCTCCGCCGACGATGGTCGAAGTGAGGACCACGCCCAGTTCCTTCACCGAAATGTGCAGTGACCCGCTCTTGCCGCCGCAGTAGCCGGTGCGCTTGCCCATCACCTCGGCCAGCATGCGCGCGGGATCGGCGCCGCGCGCGAGCAGATGGCCGGCGCTGCGATGATTGGTGAGGATGAGGTCCTCGGCACGCAATGCCGCCACCACGCCCACGGCGGCGGCTTCCTGCCCGACCGAGGTGCATGTTCCCGGCAGCCCGGCCGTTGCCTGCAAGGCGGCGAGGCGTTCCTCGTAGGCGCGGATGAGAAGCATCGATTCCAGTGCGTCGAGCGGCTTGGCGTAGTGGCGAATAGAGTCCATGTCGTGTTGTGGCTGCGAAGTTGAAAAATCGGACGCCCGGCGGGGCCCCTGATGCGCGGCGAATGGTGCCTGCGCGGCCGCGCCGGGGGAAGACGACCAAGGTCGAATTAGGGAACGCCTAATCGGCAATTAGCGAATTCTTAGGATTCACCGCCCGCGGATCGCGACCGGTGCGCTGCGATATCGATCAGGAACCGGCGGATGCGCTCGACGATCTCGGCCGGCGCGGCGGATCGCAGCCGGCGCTATGCGATGTCGACCAACTCGAGCGGCCGATCGACGCGCAACTCGAAGCGGCCGCGTCCGGTTTTGGCGATGCGCAGGCATGCGCAGCGCTCTTCGAGCCGGCGCCCGAGCAGGATCAGCCTCGCCTCCAGGTTGTCGCTCTGATCCGGCAGGCGGATGCGCCGGTCCAGGCGCAGCTCCCGGTTGCTGAAGCTTACGCGCCCGCGCTCGACGTAATCGCGCACCAGCGCCCAGAAGATCGATCCGGCCACACCCTTGATGAGATAGTCGTCGTCGAGAAAGATGCTGTCGTTCTCGCCGTAATGGCGCACCACCACCGTCGGACCGGGCACGCGCCCGGGCGGCGCGGACGGCGCTGCCGCCTCCTCGGCATCGCCCTGCGGCATGAGCTGGATCGCCATGCCAAGCTGCCCGGCCAGTGCCACCAGCGCATCCTCGTCGTCGTAGCCGAAGCGCTGGTCCTGCGGGCTTTCCATGTAGAGCACGCCGAGGATGCGCGCTGCGGCCCGGATCGGCACCGCGAGCTGGCTGCGGGCGTGCGGCAGTCCCGGCAGCGGGATCTCCATTTCGATGCGCTCGGCTGCGCCGCTGCGCTGCAGGCTCTCGCGGATAGCGCGACCATACGAATAGTCCGCGCTGAAGTGGCCGATGCGAATGGGCGTGCCTTCGCGCGCGGCCACGCCGATCACGCCGTCGCCCAGCGCGATCTCGGCGCCCGCGCCCGAAGCTTCGTAGCCGCGGCTTGCTACCGTATAGAGCCGGCGCGCGGCCGCGTCGAGCAGGAGCACCATCGCATGGCGGATGTCGAATTGCGCTTCGAGACAGGCGAGCACGCCCGTGAGCAGCGCTTCCAGATCCGAGTGACCGTGCATCGCTTCGGCGCATGCGCGCAGGGCCGCCAGCAGGTTCTGCCGCACCGGCGGCGCCGGCAGAGTCTCACCCGGCACCCGCTCGATGTCGAGCACGCGGTAGATGTCCGAACCGCGCAGGCGGAATACGCCGCTCATTCCCGTATGCGAGGCGATGCCCGCAAGCTTCGCCTTCATCACTTCGAACACCGGACCCTCCGATTCCGTGCGCAGGTACTGCAGCGACAATCGATAGTGGGCGGCGGTGAACGGGTCGATGACCGCCACTTTGGCATAGGGTGAAGCGAGGATGTTGCGCCGCGTGGTGTTGAAGAACTGGTAAGACAGCGCAACGTGCTCGGAGTCGACGTACTGGACTTGGGACAGGTAGGCGATGTTGGGCACGCCGTCCACCGACACCGTGGCGATGTTGCCCGGCACGCCGCCGTCGAGGCAATCGCGCAAGGATTCGAGGCGAATCTTCACGCGTTCGCCGACAACGCTTCGCCGGCTCTCGGCCCGGGTGTCTGCGAGAATGCGGCCGCGATGGTGAACTGCACCGCTACCAGGTCGTCCGCCGGACAGGCGAGCAGCGCGCGCATATACGCCTCGGAGAAGCCGAACGGCGCAACGTCGGCGGCGAAGGCGCGCACATAGCGCTCCACCAGGTCCGGATCGCCCCGCTCCAGAGGAACGATGCGCGCATCGTTGCCTTTGAGTTGCAACGTGCGATGCGTGCTCGGTTGGGTGAAGACGACGGCAATGGCGCCGGTGCGGCGCACATCATCGAGCGCCGCCGCGCCGGGCGTGGCCGCCACCAGCAGCGTGACGACCCGCCGGTCGGTCGAAACCCTGCAGCCCGTGGCGCGCGCGATGTTCGGCAGCGCGCTGGGGCGGCAGGTGGCCGCGCTCACCCCGACCCCGCCGCAGATGAACGCGGCTTGCTCGGCACCGATGAGCACAGGCGAAGACTCTCCCATGCCGCGCGATCATAGCGACCCGCGCGGCCGCTGCCCATCCCCCTTCCGCCCGGCAGACCGGCTCTTGCTCCCATTTACCGTGACCCGGGCCCCTCCCAGTAACCTGCCCGCATGAGCGGGCACGCGATTCTCCCCTCTCCCTTTGGGAGAGACTGCACGACGGATATGTCGCGGCTTGCGCCCTGGAGCTCTGTCGTGCAGTCTCTTCCCTCACCCCCAGCCCCTCTCCCAAAAGGAGAGGGGAGGAGAGGGGAGCGCTGTGTGCCCGCTGAAGCGGGCAGGTTCCTGGGCAGGGGCTGGGGGTGAGGGCAGCCTACCTCGGCGGCATGGGGAAAGCGACCACCGGCCCCGGCGGCTCACGGTCGGGCGGCACGTACGCCGGCGCCGGCTCGCCCGCCGCACCGAGCGAGCGGACGTAGCGATAGAGGCTGCGCAGGTCGTCGCGCGTCATCGCGCGCACATTGAACCAGGGCATCGGCGGGCGCGCGCTCAGCGTTTGCGCGCGCCGCACCCATTTGTCCTCGGTAAGGCCGGCAAAGTAAAGGCGCAGGTTGGTCGGGTAGGTCGTTCCCCAGGGACCGCGCCAGCCCAGCGGATCGCCGGTGAGCCAGCGCTCCTCCGGCACGCGGCCGCCGTTCACGGCGTAGTCGCGCGTATGGCAATCGTTGCAGCCGCTCACGCGGACGAGATAACGCCCGCGCTCCGGGCTGATGTTCGGGCGTTCGATGCTTGCCGCGACGGCGGCGAGACCCAGCCCGGCCGCGGCCAAGGCGGCGCCAAGCTTCGATGCGAGCTTCATTGCAATCTCCGGCGGAAATCTGGCCCGTGCCAGCACCGCCGAAGATAGGCGACAGGCGATCGGAGCGTTGCTAAATAAGGCTTCGTCCGATCTTCAAATCTTCATAATCACGCCCGCACGGGGGCGGTATGCGCCGCGGCGAACGCGCGTGCTAGAACGGCACCTCCCCGCGCACCAGCACGCGGTAGAGCAGGCGGTACTCGTTCGGGTCGTAGTCGAAGTGGGCGCGATGCATGGCGGCGCGGTTGTCCCACAGCAGCATGTCGCCCTTGCGCCACTTGTGGCGGTAGACGAGCTCGTCGCGCACCGAACGCGCGAGCAGGTCGTCCAGCAGCGCCTGCGATTCCGCGGGCTCCATTCCGACGATGTTCTCGGTCTTGACCGGATGGAAATAGAGCGCCTTCGCGCCGTTGTCCGGGTTGGTGCGCACCAGCGGCTGCAGCACGGGTTCGGGCTTGCGCTCGGCCTGGGCATCCGCCGACTGGCCCGAGTACGTCGCCGAGGCGCTGCCCTGGAAGACGTTCACGGTCTTCATGCCTTCGATGCGCTGCTTCACCTCGTCCGGGAGCGCCTCGTAGCCTGCCCGCATGTTGACCACGGCCGTATCGCCGCCCGAGGACGGTAGCGACACCGCATAAAGACAGGTGTACTTGGGCGGGCGGACGTGGTTGGTGTGATCGGTATGCCAGCCCGAGCCGTGCTTCACGCGCTTGCCCGACTTGTCGGTATGGCGGTTCGATACCTCGTGCACCAGCGGACAGCCGGGCAGCGTGTACTGGGTGAAGTGCTGCTCCATCGGTTCGCCGAAGAGCGAAACGGCGGCGAGATACTGCTCGGACGTGAAGTCCTGATCGCGAACGACCAGCGCGACGTTCTCGACCACGGCTGCGTTCAGGCGGCGGCGCGTTTCGTCGTCGATGTCCGCACGCAGGTCGATGCCAGTGACTTCGGCGCCGATATGGGGAGACAAGCGGGTAACGTTCATGATGCTCCTCCGCACGGCCGATTTCGCAAGCTTTGCGCCGCGAACCGGCAGCGCACGCTACTTCATCCGGTACTGCTCGAGCTTCGCTTCGTCGAGCTCCAATCCCAGCCCCGGTCCCTGCGGCAGCGGCAGACTGCCTTTCGAAATGTCGAGGCGCGTCTTGCATACCGTGTCGCGCACCTTGAGCGGCCCGACGCACTCGAGGCCCGCGACCACGTTGCGCGACGATGCCGCC
>JBOIEI010000012.1:0-3554 GCA_050741055.1 Burkholderiales bacterium
CGATGGAGCGGGTGCGCCAGGCCGAAGCGCAGGTGGGCATCGACGGTGCGTCGCTGTTTCCGACGCTGAACCTCGGCTTCGGCACCTCCCGCAAGGCAAGCGGCGGCGACGCCGGCAGCCGCACGAGCGATGTGAGCAGCGCGACGCTGAACGTGAGCTACGAGGTGGACCTCTGGGGCCGCAATGCCGCCGGCGTGCGCGGCGCCAACGAAGCGTTGCGCGGTACGGTCTACGATCGCGACGCCGCACAGCTCACGTTGATCGCGGGGGTCGCGAGCGGCTACTTCCAGCTTCTTTCGCTGCGCAGCCGCTTGGCGCTGGCGCGAGACAACCTCGCCATCGCCGAACGGGTCCAGGCGCTGGTCGCGACACGCGCCCGCAACGGCGTGGCCACGCAGCTCGATGTCGAGCGGCAGGATGCGACCGTGCTCGCGCAGCGCGCCGCGCTGATGCCGCTGGAGCGGCAGGAGCGCCAGACGCTGGCGGCGCTTGCCGTGCTGATCGGGCGCACGCCGCAGGGCTTCGAGGTCGCCTCCGGCGGTATTGCCGATCTGCAAGTACCGGTCATCGACCCCGGGCTCCCGGCCGATCTGCTGGTGCGGCGACCCGATATCGCCAGCGCCGAGGCGCGCCTCGGCGGAGCGAACGCGGACCTCGCCGCCGCGCGCGCGGCCCTGTTGCCGAGCATCCAGCTGACCGGTGCGGCCGGCGTCTCGAGCGCGGCGCTGATGACAGTCCTCGGCGGTCCGAGCACGGCGATCTCGCTGGCGATGTCGGTATTACAGCCCATCTTCGACGGCGGTCGCCTGCGCGGCCAGGTGCGCGTCTCGGAATCGGTCGAGCGCGAGCTGGTCGAGTCGTATCGCAAGGTCATCCTGACCGCGCTCGGCGAAGTCGAAAGCACACTGGTGGCCGCCAGCAGAATCGCCCAACAGGAAACGCTGCAGGCCGAAGTGCTGGCGAAGGCGCAGAACGCGCTGCGGCTGGCCGAAGTGCGCTATCGCGAAGGCGCGGACGATCTGCTGACGGTGCTCGATGCGCAGCGCTCGCTGTTCGATGCGCAGGACCGGCTGGCGCAGATCCGGCTCGAGCGGCTCAACGGCGCGGTGGATCTGTTCAAGGCGCTCGGCGGCGGGTGGAACGTTGGCGACACCAACCTCGCCGCGGCAAAGATGTAATGCGTCGTTGAGAGAGGCGCCCTCCCCACCTCTCACGAGGGGTGGCGCGAAGCGCCGGGGGTAAGGCCGGGAATGCGCGGACCATGGTCCGCGCCGGCCGAACGGCTTCGGCCTGCAGGCCGATGCGCGCCCTGCAAGGGGTGTGGTTCTCAACTCACTCCACTAACCCGCGATCCCGAGCTCCTTCTGCAAATCCTCGATCACCTGTGTGCGAGAGCGTGTCTGCCAGCGCGGACGGCGACCGATCGCCTCGTTGATCACTTCGGGCAGGACCTTCATCGCGACGAACACTGGTCCCGGCTGGCTCATGATGTCGCCGATCGCGCCGGTGAACTCTTCCAGGTTGGTGAACGAATAGGTTCGCTGGTAGCCCGAGGCGCGCGCGAGCTCGTCGTACTTCACGTTCTTGGCGTTCGGCACCGGCTGCCCGCCGGTCGTGGCATAGCACTCGTTATCGAGCAGGAAGTGGTAGAAGTTCTTGGGCGCCTGATCGGCAATGGTGGCAAGCACCCCCATGCTCATCTGCAGATCGCCCTCGGAGTCGAACAGGATGACACGGTCCTGCGGCCGCGCCAACGCCAGGCCCAGCCCGAACATCGCGTGCCCGCCCATCGCGGGATCGCCCATCGGTAGATCGCGGTTGGGCTTGTCGCTGATGGGCACCCAATGTTTGCCGCCGCGTCCTGGAATGACAATCGCATTGCCGCGGTGGCGCGCGAACACCTTCAGCATCTCGGCTGTCTGCATCATGATTTCCGTCTCCCTCGGGATCAGTTGAAGCCGTGATACTCGTCGCCCACCAGCACGGCGACGGGACGGCGCTTCTTGCGCGACTCTTCGAACGCGATCGAAATGCGCTCCGCATCCGAGTCTCGCTCGACCAGGTAATACTTGATGCCGAACGCCATCAGGAACGGCTCGGTGTAGTCGGCAACGGTGTCCGTGTTGACGCCGTGACGCGTGTAACCGCGGTAGCCGACCATCATGACCACCGGGACGTTGAGGCTCAAGCCCCACCCGCGCAACGAATCGCCCGCCTCGAGCATGCCGGTATTCTGGATGAGGATGACCGGCTTGCCGCCGCCGGCATGAACGCCCGCGGCGCCGGAGAACGCAAGGCCCTCCCGGCTCACGGGAACGAGGGTTAGCGACGGGTCGGCCTTCATCAATGTATAGAGCCAGTTGGTTTCGCTGTCCGGCAGCCACAGCACGTGTGTGACGCCATTCTTCTTCAGTTCAGCCAGCACGGTCTGCGGACTGAGAAAGCCTTCCTGCGACTCTGCCATGGGGTCCTCCGTAGGATCGGTCGAGCGGGACGAGTACGGCACCGCGACTCGCTGGCTATTATGCCTGCGATCGAGTGCCCGAAGCGGTCCGAGCGTCCGACATATGGAATCGATGGCGACCCGCCTTCCCTTCCGCCCTCCGTGTCCCTGGGTCGCCATGCATGGCCGCAATTCGCTTCGGCAGCCCCCGCGCTTTTTGCGCCCCACATCGACACGAGTTTGATCGATCGCCCCACCACTCGGAAAACCGGGCGGGCTGGGCTGACGACGACCCCGATCCAGGAACGCTCGATGATTGCCATGCCAGCCGCCGTGGCCGACGATCTGCGCTATACCACGCTTCGGCAGTCACGCCCGGCTCCCGCGAGCAATTTCGTGCAAACGGAAGCCCGCATCAATGCCGGACCGCCTGCGCTCGGATCGTTACCGCGCCGCGCGTACGGTACGCCTCGTGGCGGATGCAGTGCGGGGTGCACGCACATCGCATTCAACCTAGCGCTTCAAGATGGCGATGGCATCGCGTAGACTTGGCGACCAGCGCCGAATGTTTATCAATCATCATGATGCCGTATTGTTTTATTCGTCCGAATGACGCAATTGAAGGCGTCGCTAGGTGGCCTACTGCCAGTTGAACTAAACCGCTTCGCGGTGGCTGGTGAGGAGATGACTTCACCAGCGAGTCTTCTCCGATCACTGTGTTTGTCTGTTGCGCGTTCGGTGCCTCGCCCGAGCGCATGAGGGGTGAGTTCGCCTGTGTCAGGCTGACTTCGGGAATGTTCCCGATGCTGAGACAGGAGAAGCTCATGAGCCCATTGCGCAAGCAGATGGACGAGGACATGGTGGTGCGAGGCATGGCCGTGCGCACCCGAGAGGCGTATCTGGAGGCGGTGGCGGGGCTGGCGAAGCACTACGGCCGTCGCCCCGACCAGATCGACGAGGCGCAAGTCCAGCGTTATATCGTGCACCTGCTGCAGGAGCGCAAGCTCGCCTGGAGCAGTTGCAACGTCGCCCTGCAGGGACTGAAGTTATTCTACCGCGTCACACTCAAGCGGGGCAGCGCCGAGTTCTACATCCCGAGCCCGCGCCAGCC
>JBOIEI010000013.1:0-1901 GCA_050741055.1 Burkholderiales bacterium
ACCTCGGACTCAGGACACTAGAATCGAGTCCATGGCCCGAACCACCCGTTCCCGTTCCCGAGCCCGCGCCGCCACGGGCTGGCCTGCCATCGAGGCCGCCATCCTCGAACGCCTGCGCGCCGAGCCCTCGACGCTCGGCGCGGCCGCGCTGCTGGTGCTGGCCGTGGTCGCGCTCTACGTTTCGGCGCTCGGCTATCCGCTCGTCTTCGGCGATTTCGTCTTTCTCACCCCGGAGCGGCTCGACGCCTATGCCCACGCGCTGCCTGCCGTCGGCGGCAACTGGCTCGCCGATGCATCGTTCGGCTGGCTGGGCGCCGTGTTCGGCGCCCAATGGCCCTGGCATCGCGCGCTGAACCTCGTTTTGCACACCGCGACCGTACTGTTCGCATTCGGCCTGTTCCGGCGCATCGTGGCCGGCGTGGGCGTGGACCGGGCCATCGCAAGGGGCTCGATCGCGTTCATCGCTGCGGTGCTCATTGCGCTCAATCCGGTGGCGGTTTACAGCGTCGCTTACCTGTCCGCGCGCTACGCCTTGCTGCTCGGCTTGTTCGCCTTGGCGGCGCTTTGGGGCACGGCCCGTTCGCTCCAGGACGGCGGCCGCGTGGCGTGGGCGCTCGGCCCCGTGGCCGTGGCGGCTGCGCTGGCTTGCAGTCCGGCTGCACTCGGTATACCGGTCGCATTGGGGCTGCTTGCGCTGACGCTTCCCGCCGCGGGTGCTTCCGAGCGCCGTCGCACCTGGCTGGGGGTGGCGCTGGCGGCGGCGATCGCGGCGGGCTACGCGGCCGCCTGGATCATCGGATCGGCGGCGCCCGAAGCGGGCGCGGGCGGCTATCTCGATGCCCTGGCTGCGTCGTGCTCGCGCTTTCTGCGCTATCTCGGATTGTGGCTCGTGCCCTGGACCGCCCGCATGGCCATCGACATCCCGGAGCCGTCGATCAGCGCAGCCGCGCTTTGGCCAGGCTGGCTCGCAGTCGCCGCCATTGCCGCGCTGAGCATTGCGCTCGCCTGGATCCTGCGCAGCCGGCGCACGGGGCTGCTGCGCGCCGTGGCGATCGGCTGTGCCTGTGCGCTCGCTTTGAGCTCGGTGGAGCTCTTGTGGCCACGGCTCGATACCCCGTTTGCCCTCTCCCGCAGCTACGCCTGGATGCCTTGCGTCATGCTGGCGCCGGCTTGCCTCGTGGCGCTGCTGCCGCTGCGTGGGGCCGGCATTGCCGCGTGCGCGGCGATCCTGATAGGGCTGGTGGCGGCGGCCGATACCGTGCAGACTTTTTCTTCCCACGTGGCACTTTGGGACGACGCCGTGCGCCGGGCCGAGCGTGTCGGGCCGCGACCGGAAGATGCCCGGGTCTATCTCAACCGGGCGACGCTGCATCGGCACGACGGCCATACCGTGGCCGCGCTGGCCGACTATGAGCAGGCGCTGGTGCTGCAGCCGGACATGACGCGCGCGTTACGCGGACGTGCGCAGGTCTACATCGACGAGAAGCGCTACGGCGAAGCGTTACGCGACCTCGATCGCGTGCTCGAGCTCGAGCCCGGACAGGCGATCACGCATGCCGACCGCGGTCTCGCGCTGATGCAGGCCGGGCGCCTGAACGAAGCCGGCCGTGCATTCGACCGGGCGATCGAGCGCGGCGTGAAGGAGCCGCGCGTGTTCCTCAATCGAGGTCTTGCCCGGCTGCAACTCGGCGGGCTCGGCGCCGCGCCCGCGGCGCTCGTGGACATCGAGCGGGCGCTGAAGCTCGATCCCGCCTATGCGCTCGCTTACTACAACCGCGCGATGATCTTCGAACAGGCGGCCAACGCCGGAATCCGGTTGCGCGATGCGTTGAGCCCGGAGCTCATGCGCGCCGTGGCCGAACAGAATCTCGGCCGGGCTTGCCAGCTCGGCCATGCCGGGG
>JBOIEI010000014.1:0-7374 GCA_050741055.1 Burkholderiales bacterium
GGTGACGGAAGGTGGCAAGCCGCGGCCGCTTGCGCGCACGGCCGCGGTCATGAAGCAGATCAAGGCAACGACCCACCTCGCCATCAGCGGGCGCACGATGGAGTTCGACGGCAAGGGCAAGTGCGTCGCCGGCTGTTGAACCATGGACGCACACAATCGAACCGTCATCGTCACCGGCGCAGCCGGCAATCTGGGCAAGGCCGTGGCCAAAGCGTTCGCCGGCCTGGGCGCAAACCTAGTGCTGGTGGATCTCGAACGCAAGAGCCTCGAGCGCGCGTTCGAAGCCGAGAACGATCACCGTTCATTCGCGCCCGCGAATCTGCTCGAGATGTCCGGTGCGACTGGCGTCGCGCAGGCCGCGATGGCACGCTTCGGACGCATCGATGTGCTGTGCAATATTGCCGGCGGTTTCCGCATGGGCGAGATGGTGCACGAGACATCCGACGAGAACTGGAACTTTCTGTTCGACATCAACACGCGCACGCTGCTGCACGCGGTGCGTGCGGTCGTCCCGCACATGCTGGCAGCGGGCGCCGGCAAGATCGTCAACGTGGGCGCTTTCGGCGCGCAGAAGGGCGTGGCGCAGATGGGTGCCTACACCGCGTCGAAGGCCACGGTGATCCGCATGACGGAAGCCATGGCGGCGGAGCTGCGCGAGAAGAACATCAACGTCAATTGCGTGCTGCCGACCATCATCGACACGCCCGAGAACCGCGCCGCGATGCCCAAGGCCGATCCGGCAAAGTGGGTTGCGCCCTCGGACCTCGCCAACGTGATCGTGTTTCTGGCCTCGGACGCGGCCCGCGCGGTGCATGGTGCGGCCGTGCCGGTGACCGCTCTGAGCTGATTGCCGGTCCAGCGGCTCGACCCTGCGGCCGGCCGAAAACGCAAAGGAAGACCCCGTGGCGAGGATCCGCATCTCCCTCATCGGTGAGCTTTACGATTGCGTCAAACCGCTCTTCGACGCCACCATACGGCCCGAAGGCGTCGAGCTTGCCGTTACGCGCCTGCCTTCGCCGGAGGCGATGCGCAGGCAGCTGACGGCCTGGGAGTTCGACATCTGCGAGATGGCGTTCGGCGCCTACCTGATCGCGCGAGCCCAAGGTGCCGACGTGACCGCAATTCCCGTATTTCCGCGGCGGGCGTTCTTCCACACCCATTTCATGTGTCATCCGGGCGCCGGGATCGACGGCCCGCGCGACCTCGCCCACAAGCGGATCGGTGTTGCCGAATACGTTCAATCCGCCACCGTCTGGGCACGCGGAATCCTCGAGCACGATTTCGGCATGGATTCCCGCAAGACGCAGTGGTACGTCGAGCGTGCCGGTTCGCGCAGCACCGGCGAAGTGCTCGGGTTCAAGCCCCCGCACGATCTTTCCCTTCACCAGACCCCCGGAGGCAAGAGCCTGGTCGCGATGCTGGCGGCAGGAGCGCTCGACATGGCCCTGGTCGGCGAAAACGCGCAAGCCCAAGCCGGTCATGTGCTGCGCCCCCTGTTCGCGGACGCGATCGCCGAAGGCCGGCGCTTCCACGACGCGCACGGCTATGTTCCGGCGAACCACACCTACATGGTTCGCGGCAGCCTCGCCCGCGAGCATCCGGCGCTGCTCGCGAACATCTATCGGGCGTTTTGTGAGTCGAAGATGCTCGCTCGACAATCGCTGCCGCATGAACGCCCGCAAGGCCTGCTGTTCGGCAACGAACGGCTCGCCCGGTCATGCGAATCGTTCCCCGGCGATCCCTTTGCCTATGGCATCGGCGCGAATCAACCGATGCTGGAAGCGATCGTTGCGCTATGTCAGGAGCAAGTGCTCATCGGCGAGAAGCCATCGATCCGGGAGCTTTTCGTTCCCGGGACAGAATGACCGGATGCGAGGAACAAGGATCAGAAGGGACAAGGTTCAGGTCTTGCCGCTGACCTGAACCGAACCATCGAATCCTGCGAAAGTGCAGTCGGGAACAAAAGGTAAGGCCTGACCCCATCGCCTTGGACCGAGCAAAAGGCAAGATACGGAGGAATCCATGACTTATACGCTGATCGCGCGATGTCCCCGCAGCGGTCGCCTGGGCATCGCGACCGCGAGCCATACCATGGCGATCGGCGCGTACTGCGATGGCGCAGTGCGTCCCAATGTCGGCGCGACCATGACGCAGGGCGCGCCGCTTGCGCGCAACAACCGCCTCGCGCTCAACTCGCTCGCGCTGGGCGCTACGCCGCAGCTCGCGCTGTCCGCGCTCAGCCACAACGACGAGCACTTCGAATACCGGCAGGTCGCCATTGTCGACCGCGAAGGCACGGCGGTCGCGCACACCGGCTCGCAGGTGAGAGGGATCAAAGCGCACCGGGTCGGCAGCGGCCTCGTGGCGATCGGCTGCATGCTCGCAGCCGAAAGTGTTCTCGACGCGATGATCGCCGGCTTCGACTCGCGGAAGGAAGCGGATTTCGACGAGCGTTTGCTCCGCGCGCTGGAAGCAGGTCGAGACGCGGGGGGACTGAGAGGTGCCAAGGGCGCGTTGCCGGAGCGCGCCGCCGCCGTTATGGTGTGGCACCAGCAGGATTACTCCGAGCTCGATCTCCGGGTCGATCTGAAGGATGGTGCGATCGCCGCGCTGCGCGCCATGTACGCCGACTACAAGCCGACCGCCGAGTATTACGAAGAGCGTGCACGGAATCCACGCAACGCCCTTCCGGCCATGGAGTTCGCGGACATGCTGAAGAAGAGGCAGGAGGCGTCATGACCTATTCGATCATCGCGCGCTGCCCGCGCACCGGGCGCTTCGGCGTCGGCACCACCACCTTCTCGCTCGCGTGCGGCCGGCGCAACGAGAGCCTGCGCCCCAACGTCGGCGTGAGCAAGTCGCAGGCATTCTATCTTCGCCGCGTCGATCCTTTCGTGCTCAACATGCTCGCCCAGGGTCATACGCCCGCGTACATCGCGAAGCTGCTCGCAGCGGACGATCCGGATTTCGAATATCGCCAGTTTGCGATCATCGACCGGGAAAGCAACGTGTACGCGCATACCGGCCCGAAGATCGGCCAGTGGGCGGGGCACAAGACCGGGCCGTATTACGCGGCGTACGGTAACGGCCTCGCGGGACCGGAGACGGTCGATGGCATCGTCGCGGGTTTCATGTCCGATCCCGATGCGCCGCTGGAAGAGCGCCTGATGCGTGGCATCGAAGGCGGGCGCGACGCCGGCGGCCAGCGCTTCAAAGGCATGCGCCGCCCCGAGCGCTCTGGATGGCTGCGCGTCGTCGGTCAGCTCGACTGGCCGCAGATCGACCTTCGCGTCGACATGCACGACAACACCGTCGCCGAGCTGCGGCGGATTTTCGAGGTTTTCAAGCGCTACGACGCCTACTACCAGGAACGCTCGCGCGATCCGCGCAACGCCAAGCCGGAGGAGGAGGTCACTGCCGGGCTCTATTGAGTATTTGCAAAGTGTTTGACAAATCGCTCTTGCGCTCGAAGCTTCCCTCGCGCTTATGCCCGAGGCGCCGCTTCACGCAGGAATGATCCGGCCGGCACGCATCTCGTCCCACAGCCGCGGGAACATCGTCTCGGTATCGATGCACTCGTGAAACCCGTAGCGCCGTGCCTTGGCGGTACTCGAGATGACATCGTACTCGGGCGTGAAGACGAAATCACCGTAGGCCCAGTTGACGATCTGCTGGTAGCTGTGCGGCCGCAGACCATGCTTCGCGACGATCCTGTCCCACACCGGTCCCTTGTCCGCCATGAACTTCACGAGGCTCAGTTGACGGCGCGGCCCCGGTTCCATGCCGAAGTATTGCGCGATCGTCGGCCAGGTATGCGCCCAGCGGATCAGGTCCCCGTTGGTGATGTTGAACGCCTGATTGGCGCAGTTCGGCGCAGTCGCCATCCATACCATCGCCCGCGCCAGCAGTCCGGAATCGGTGCATTGATAGAGCGCGGTATAGTTCCCCGGCGTGCCCGGATGACACAGCGGCAAGCCGAGCTCCTTGCACATCGCCGCGTAGATGGCGATCACCAGGGTGAGATTGCTGTGATTACCCAATGCGAAGCCGCTGATCCCGTGCGGCCTGGCGGACGAGTATGTCCAGCGCTTTCCTTTCTGCCGCTCGACCAGGTAATCCCATTGGTCGTAGTAGAAATTGGGCGGCATGTGGCGAGGGTCGTCCTCCACGGCCGGCGTCTTGAACGGTCCCAGGTGCATGCCGTACCACTTCGTGCCGTGCATGACATGGACGTGCTCCAGGCCAACGGCAACCGGCTCGATCGTTTCGACCAGATTGCGCAGCAGCGCGAGATTGTCGATCGCTGCCTGCGCGAGCTCCCGGCTCGCAGCCAGGGCCGCGAAGAAGATATGCGTTACATCGTTCAGACCGCCCAGCTTCTGCCTGCAATCGGCCGGATTCATCAGATCGACGCTGATGTGGCGATACGCGCCCTCGACGTCCGGCGTGCGCCGCGACAGCGCGACGATCTCCCACCCGCCGGTCGCCAGAAGGTGCCTCAGCAGGTTTCGCCCCACCAATCCGGTTGCGCCCGCGATCAGTGCTTTCCTGTTTGCCATGCGCCTCCCTGGCCGGATTCCGATCGAAGCGGCGTCAGACCGTCTTGGCGAGCGTCAGCTTCACCAGGTCGTCGGCACGCTCGCTCTGCTCCAAGCCACGGCAGGTATCGACCATCGATTCGTATTGCGCGGCAGGGATCGGCAAGGCGGGTATCACTTCGCGCAGCCGGCTGGCGAGTCCGTCGTAGTCCCAGATGAACTCGCGCCCGGTGGATTGCCTGGTGTAGCTCTTGCCGTCCTTGGTGAACACGGTGATGCGGGGGCCGAACAGCGTCATCCGGTGCGATGGAATGATCTTCACGCGCTGCATCAGCTCGAGCACTTCGGGCGGATCGTCCTTGGCTTCGAGCTTGCGCCCGCGCGTTGCGGGATAGCCGCGCTTGACCACGCCGTAGGCGGTGAAATACGCGGTTCCGCCTTGTCGCGCCGCACCGTCTTCGCGCCGGCTGGGAAATGCGGGACTCGGATATTGCGTCTCCAGCCAGTTCACCACCGCTTCGACCCGATCCACGTCCTGGTAGCGAATACCGTTCTCCTCGCACAGCCTGGCCGTCACGTCGATGTGGGCGATGTTGTAACCGGCGATGTAGTAGATGCGATACAGCGTCTCGAGGAACATCCATTCCTTGCCGAGATTCTCTGTGATCTTGTCGAAACTTGCGCGCGTGTCGCCGGTGAAACTGTAGGTCAGCCTGCCGTCGTTGTTGCCGGTATAGGCGTGATAGAAACCGGCGTCGCCTTCGAGCACCGACTCGCCGCCCACGTGCCCGGGCTGTGCGAGCGCGACGGCGAGCATGGCGTTACGTGTGGCCGCCCCTTCTCGCAGCGGCGTGCCGCCGCATCGTGCCGCTTCGAGATTGCTCGAAGCGAGGCTCGCGCACAATGCGATCGTGCTGTTGATCTGGTCTTCGCCATAACCCATCACCTTGGCGGCGGCCACCGCGGCGCCGAAGATGCCGAAGACCGGGCCTGGGTGGAACCCGCGCGACATCACGGTCGGAATGAATTCCGCCGCCATGCGCTCCATCACTTCGTAGCCCGCCGCCACGCCGGCGAGATACGCTTTACCCGAAGCGCCCGACGACTCCGCCGCCACCAGCGCCGCGGGAATGATCGCCGTATTGGGATGCGTAAGCATGCGAAACGTGTCGTACTTGCCGCCGGCAAGCGCCAGTTCCGAGTTCGCGAATGCCGCACCGCCCTTGGTGACCAGGGTGCCGTCGGTCATGATGCTCGCGCCCTTGCGTATGCCCGCCTCGTCGTCGGCAATCATGCGTACCGCCTGCTTGCCGGCGTTGGTTTTCGAACCGATCAGCACCGATGTAAGGGCGTGCAAGGTGACGCCTTTGGCACGATCGACGACCGCGGGCGGAAGGTCTTCGTAACGGAGCCCTGCGGCAAATTGCGCCAGCTGGCGGCTCAGAGATGCCATGGTCGATCCTCCATTTTTGCAGCTGCCGGCGCGCTTGCGCCAGCCGTTCCAGCGTTATAGCCTACCGAGCGCGTACTCTGCGATCTTCCACGATAACCGTCCTGTCCCGATCCGACAACGCGGGCAGGCAGCGCCCGCGAGAGCTCACACACGAACGAAACCACAAGGAACCGCTCGATGGCCATCAAGATTCTGTTCGCCCCGAATCACCCGCAACCCATCCTCGCCGTTGCGCTGGCGCTGAAACCGCCGGAGTTCGATCTCATGATCCACGACCACGGCACGCCCGAGTACTACCGTGCCGCCGAGGAGGCCGACTATTACCTCGGCATGACGCGCAACATCGACGCGAAATTCTTCGCGGCGGCCAAGAAGATGCGTCTGGTGCAGCTGCTGAGCGCCGGTTACGACCGGGCCGACGTCGCAGCAGCCCGGAAAGCCGCCATACCGATCGCCAACAACGGCGGCGCGAATGCCATCGCCGTGGCCGAGCATACCCTGATGCTGATGCTCGCAACGCTGAAGAAGCTCACCGGCCTGCATGCCGACGTGAGCGCGGGTCAGTGGCGCTCGGGCGCGTCCGGCAAGGCGCCCGTGCACGAGCTGCGCGGCAAGCGGCTCGGCATCGTCGGCCTGGGCAACATCGGCAAGAAGGTGGCGCGGCGGGCGGCCGCGTTCGACGTCGATCTCCAGTACTACGATATCGCGCGCCTGTCCGAGGACGAGGAGGACGCACTGGGCGTGCGATTCGTGCTCTTCACCGAGCTGCTGCGCACCTCCGACATCGTGACCCTGCACGTGCCGCTCGACGAGACCACGCGCAACCTGATCGGGGCAGCCGAGCTGGCGATGATGAAACCCACGGCGGTGCTCATCAATACCTGCCGCGGTCCGGTCGTGAACGAGAGCGCCGTGCACGATGCGCTGAAATCGAATCGAATCGCCATGGCCGGCCTGGACGTCATGACCGAGGAGCCGCCCAAGCCGGAGAATCCGCTGTTCGTGCTGTCGAACGTCATCCTGACACCGCACGCGGCCGGACCGACCGTGGAGAACTGGACCGATCGCTTTCGCAACGGCTTCGACAACATCCAGCGGGTACACGCGGGACGTAAGCCGAAGTGGGTGATCCCGGAGCTGCAAGACATCGTGAAGTAGACATGAGCGACAATCCCGGACGCATCGAGACTACGCGGCACATGAAGCGCTTGCAGCAAGCCGCCCAGCAGTACCTCGGCATTCCCGGCCTCTGGCGAGAACGACTGCAACTCCCGCTCGTCGTCGCCGTGCTGCTCACCATGGTGTGCAGCGTTCGCGCCGCGGACACCTGGCCCTCGCGCCCGATCCGATTGATCGCACCGTTTCCCGCGGGCAGTTCGGTGG
>JBOIEI010000015.1:0-5623 GCA_050741055.1 Burkholderiales bacterium
GCCGCGCCGCCTGCGGCAACGGCCTGGTCGCGTACCCGTTCCACGTCGCGGATCGATTGCTCGTCGACCTTGCCGAATCCGAGCGCCCGCATAACGACGCGCGCGGCCGTCTTGACTGCTTCTCCGGGCGCATCTTCGGCCCACTTCGCAAGGTCGTCGCGTCCGGCCTGCCGCATCGCCTCGGCGAAGAATTTCCGCAACAGCTCGAGCACCATGGATTTCTCCGGAAGGGAGGGGCCAGCAACCGGGCCGTGGTCTGCAACCGGCGCGAGCGGTCGAGCGCTCGTTCGCGCGATCATACTCCACGGCGCACACGCGAAGAGAGCGCGCGGCGCCGCTGCAGCGGCGTCGAGGCGGGGCTGATACCCTATCGGAATGGGACTGGAACAAGACGGCGCGGATCGCAACGACCGCGAGACGCGCGCCGCCTACGGCGCAGGGCTCTTCACCAACGGCGTCTGGGACATGCTCTCGGTGGTCGTGCCGCTGTATGCGGTCGCCGTGGGCCTGAACGCCGCGCAGATCGGTCTCATCATCGCCGCCCGCTCGATCTTGCCGGCGGCATTGTCGATCCACGGCGGCATCATAATGGACGAGCTCGGCACGCGCCGGGTGCTGCTGTGGGTGGCAGCGGCCAGTGTCATGCTGCCCCTGCTCTTCCCTCTGACGGGCTGGTTCGGCGTTCTCACCGCGCTGCAGTTGCTGCTAGGCCTCGCCACCAGCCTCGGCATGGCCGCCTCGCAAACCTGGAGCATGCAGACGAGCCATGGCGATACGGCGATCCTGGCCCGCTACAGCGTGGCCACGCGCGTCGGAACCTTCATCGGTCCGGTCGTGGTCGGCGCGGCCTGGGATCTTCTCGGCGCGTGGGCTGCGTTCGCCTGCGTGTCCGTCTGCGCCGCCGGGATCATCTGGTCGACGGCATACGGCACCTCGAATTCCGATCCGCGCTCGGACACGCGTCCGAACCTCGGGGCGCTGCTGCCGAACTGGGCCGCGCACAAGCAGGCGTTGCGCCTGGCAGTGGTCCCTGCGGTCGCGTTCATACTGGCCGCAAGCTTTCTGCGCAACGCCTCGGGCGCGATCCAGAGCTCGCTTTTCGTCGTGCATCTCAACGAGACCGGCATGAGCGGCACGCTGATCGGCATGCTGGTCTCGATCGCCGAGCTCTCGGGCGTGCTCGGCTCGCTCGCGGCCGCTGCCGCCCAGCGCCGCATGCACGCCAATCGGCTGGTGATCGCGTGCACCGTGATATCGATGGTTGCGATCTGCCTTACACCGCTGCTCGCACCCGTGTTCCTGCTGCTCGCTCTGGCGGCTATCGTGCGCGGCATCTCGCAGGGCATGAGCCAGCCGCTCATGTACGCGGTGCTCACGCAGGGCGTGCCGGGTGGTCGCCACGGCGCGAGCGTCGGGCTGCGCAATGCGGTGGTGCGGCTGGGCTCGATCGTCACTCCGGCGCTGATGGGATTCATCGCCGAGGCCTACGGCATCGCCGCGAGCTTCTACATCATCGGTGCGCTGTACCTCATGGCCACCGCACTGCTCGCATTGGCCGAGCGACGGTTGCCGAAATAGCCGCGGCCGGCGAGCAGACGGATTCGACTCGACGCGGCGGGGCCCGCCTGCGGCACAATGACCCCTTGCGACGCGGGCGCAACGCCCGCTGCGCCATCGGAACGCAAGGAGGACGCAGTGGCCTACGAAGACATCGTGCTGGACAAGCAGGACGGCATCGCGCGCATCACCATCAATCGGCCGAAGGTGATGAACGCCTTCCGCGGCAAGACCACGGAGGAGCTGATCGATGCGCTGTCCGATGCGGGCTGGGATCGATCGATCGGGGTGATCGTGCTCGCGGGCGCGGGCGACCGGGCATTCTGCACCGGGGGTGATCAGTCGGCGCACGACGGCCACTACGACGGACGCGGCACGGTCGGCATGCCGGTGGAGCAGCTGCACGCGACGATGCGCGAAGTGCCGAAGCCGGTGATCGCGCGCGTGCAGGGCTACGCGATCGGCGGCGGCAATGTGCTCGCGACGTTGTGTGATCTCACCATTGCCTCCGAGAAGGCGATCTTCGGCCAGGTCGGACCCAAAGTCGGCTCCGTCGATCCGGGTTGGGGCACCGCTTACCTCGCGCACATCGTGGGCGAAAAGAAGGCACGCGAGATCTGGTATCTGTGCCGGCGTTACAGTGCGCAACAGGCGCTCGAGATGGGCTTGTGCAACGTGGTGGTGCCGCACGATCAGCTCGATGCGGAAGTCGATCAGTGGTGCGCCGAGATTCTGGAGAAGAGCCCGACCGCGATCGCGATCGCCAAGAGCTCGTTCAACGCGGCCACCGACGCGATGCGCGGCATCGGCAGCCTCGGCTTCCAGGCCCTGAGCCTCTACTACCAGACCGAGGAGTCGAAGGAGGGCGTGACAGCCTTCCTCGAGAAACGCAAGCCCGAGTTCAGAAAGAAGCTGCGGTAACAGTCACCCGTATAGCGCATGGAGCGGTCGCACGGGCGCTGACTACTTGCGTGCAGGCCGTCCCAGCAACGCATTGGCGATGATGTTGCGCTGGATCTGGTTGGTGCCTTCGACGATCTGCAGCACTTTCGCATCGCGGAAGTAGCGGTTGATCGGATACTCCGCCGAAATGCCGGCGGCGCCGAAGAGCTGTACGGCATCGGTTGCGACCCGCATGGCGACATCGGTTGCGAAGCACTTCGCCATGGCGGCGATCGGCGCGAGCTCGCGGCCGGTCGCGCCCGCGTCGGCCATCGAAGCGGCACGGTACACGAGCTGGCGCGCGGCCTCGGTTTGCATCGCCATGTCGGCCACCATCCAGCGCACGCCCTGGAAGTCGCCGACCGGCTGGCCGAAGGCCGAGCGGCCCTGGATGAACTCGGTCGCGTGATCGATTGCCCCCTGGGCAAGGCCGATGCCGCGGGCGGCGATGATGGGACGCGACTGATTGAACGCCTCCATGACGACCTTGAAGCCCTGGCTGCCGCCGGCTCCGAGCCGGTTGGCCTCCGGCACGAACACGCCGTCGAAGAAGAGCGGGCACGACGCGACGCCCCGCGCGCCCATCTTGTCCTCCTTGCGGCCGACCTGAAAACCGGCCGTTCCCTTCTCGACGATGAAAAGATGGATGTCCGACTTGCCGCCTTCCGGCACCTTCGCCGCGACCAGAACGAAATCGGCGACGTCCGAGTTGGTGCACCATATCTTCGCCCCGTCGATGCGATAGCCGCCCGCGACCGGGGTTGCTCTTGTCCGGATGCCCTGCACGTCCGAGCCGCTTTGCGGCTCGGTAGTCGAGAAGGCGGCACGCAGCTCTCCGGAAGCGAGCCCGGGCAGATAGCGGCTGCGCTGCGCCTGCGTGCCGCCGGCGAGGATCGCGCCGAAAGGAAGCCACTGCACCACCAGCAGGTAAGCGGTGTTGTAGCACACGCGCCCCAGCTCCTCGACCGCGATGCATGCCGATAGCATGCTGCCGGTACCGCCGTATTCGGGCGGGAAGGGCAGGGTGAAGAGTCCCAGCTCTTTCAGCAGCGCGAACATGTCCTGCGGATACTCCGCGCTGCGGTCGATCGCTGCGGCGCGCGGCGCGATCCTGTCTTTCGCGACGCGCCGGATGAGATCCTGAATCTGGCGCTGGTCTTCGCTCAGCGTGTAGCTCATGGTGTTCGATAGAATGAAGAGGCTTTGGCCGACTGTCAACGCAATCGAGCGAAAGAGAGTCAATCGAGATGGGACCGTTGCAGGGTACGAAGATCGTCGAGTTGGCCGGCATCGGGCCGGGTCCGTTGTGCGCGATGCTGCTAGCCGACCTGGGCGCGACGGTGTTGCGGATCGAGCGCAAGAACCCGGTCGAGCTCGGCAGCCCGCGGCCGCTGCCCTACAACCTGCTGCTGCGTAACCGCCGCGCGGTGGCGCTCGACCTGAAGCAGCCTGCCGCAGTCGAGCTCGTATTGCGGCTCGTGACCGAGGCCGACGCATTGATCGAAGGCTTCCGTCCCGGCGTGACCGAGCGCCTCGGCCTTGGCCCCGACGCCTGCCTGCAGCGCAATCCGCGCCTGGTCTACGGTCGCGTAACGGGCTGGGGTCAGGACGGACCGCTCGCGCATGCGGCAGGGCATGATCTGAACTACATCGCCTTGACCGGCGCGCTGCACGCCATCGGGCGCAAGGGCCAGCCGCCCACACCCCCGCTCAATCTCCTCGGCGACTACGCGGGCGGCTCGCTCTATCTCGCGCTCGGGGTGCTGGCGGCAATGCTCGATGCGCGCAGCTCGGACAAAGGGCAGGTGGTGGATGCGGCGATGGTCGACGGCGCGGCTTCGCTGATGACTTCGGCGTTCGGCCTGTACGCTGGCGGCTTGATGTCGCTCGAGCGCGGCACGAACGCGACCGATACCGGCGCCTACTACTACGACGTCTACCAATGCGCCGACGGCGAGTGGATATCGATCGCGCCGATCGAGGGCCGTTTCCACGACGAGCTGCTGCGCCGGATCGGCATCGCGTCCGAGGAGATCGGCGACCAGCGCGATCCGACCCAGTGGGAGCGGGCGCGCGCGACGTTCACACGCGTGTTCAGGACGCGAACGCGGCAACAATGGTGCGAGCTGCTGGAGGGCAGCGACGCCTGCTTCGCGCCGGTGCTCAGCATGGCCGAGGCGCCGCAGCATCCGCACCTGGCCGCGCGCGGTACGTTCGTCGAAGTCGACGGCGTCGTGCAGCCGGCGCCCGCGCCCCGGTTCAGTCGGACGACGCTCGAGACGCCGGCGCCGCCCGAACCGGCCGATGCCGTGCGCGCGCTCGAAGGTTGGCTCTGCACCGAGGAGATTCGGACGTTGCGGGCTTCGGGCGTGATCTGATCGAGCGGCCATGCGCTCCTCGAGCCCAAGCGCGCGCCGAAATAGACGCTAATCGGCGAGATGGTCGATGTTCGACGGGGAGGGCGCGAGCTCTCCGCGGTCGATGCGCCGTACGATATCGGTCACGGCCGCGTGCGTGGGCGCAGGCACACCTGCCTCGCGCGCCTTGTCGGCGACCAGGCCGTTGGTGAAGTCGATCTCGGAGCGGCGGCCCCGCTGCACGTCGCGCCCGACCGATGAGTGGGACGGCTCCAGCAGGGTCGCCATCCAGGCGGTGAGCCCAGCCCGAACGCGCTCGATGGCCGCCGGGTCGTCGAGCGCGCCGGCCGCGTACCAATCGTCGGCTGCAATACCGAGCACCGACCCCAGCTCGTAGCCGTGGGCTCGTCCCACCGCAACCGCTTCCGCAGCGAGCCGCACGCCCAGGCGATGGACCTTGCCGCGCCCCACGTAGACATGCGTGTTGTCGAGTCCGGTGGCGCCGAGCAGCCCGTGCGTGATCGTGTTGGCGGTGAGCTTGGTCCAGCGTTCGCCCCACAAGTTGGTGGTGATCTTGGCGCTGTCGACCTGACCCAGGATGCGCGCGAGCTCGCTCGCGCGTCCGGTCACGCGCCCATGGACTTCGCCCACGCGAAACACGGCATGGCCAGTCGCGCTGCCCGGTTGCTGGTAGCGGCGCACGCATCCTGGCTGGTAGGCGTTGACGCTGATGGTGCTGACCGTCGTCCCGACGGTACGGCCCCAGC
>JBOIEI010000016.1:0-6585 GCA_050741055.1 Burkholderiales bacterium
CGAGCCGCTCGTCGGCGCTGGCCGCGGTTCCGGGCTCACCGATGCGGCGCCACGCGGCCCGCGCTTCGACGAAACCCTTCCAGCCCGCGATCAACTGTTCGACCGGCTGCAACGCGCGGCCGAACAGGATCGTCGCCGCCACCATGATACCGGGCGAGGCGTCCTCACCAATCACGAGCCATGCACCGATGCCGAGCAATGCGGCTTGCAGGGTCTGGCGTGCGACGCGGGCGGCGGCCGACAGCGCGGCGGAGCGTTCGCCGAGTTGGGTGCGGCTATCCAGCAAGGCATCGTGCTGTCCCCGCCAGCCATCGAGCGCGGCCGATGCCATGCCCATGCCGGCGATCGCATCGGCGTGCCGCAGCAACGACTGCGTATGGCGCTGAATGGTGCGGGCCTGGCTCTGCGCGCCTTCGGCAGTGGTGCGGGTCATCGTATCGGTGAGCAGCGCGAGCGCAAACAGGGCAGCCGCGCCGAGCGCGGCCGATGCGCCGAGCAGCGGATGCATTGCGGCGATGACCAGGAGATAGATGGGGACCCACGGCGCATCGAACAGGGCCAGGACGGCGCTGCCCGCGAGGAACGAGCGCAGTGACCCGATGTCGCGCAGCTGGTCCGCGTCGCGCACGCGCCCGGGTTGGGCGGCCCGCTCGAGAGCGGCACGCAGCGCGGCCGGCGACAACCTTCTTTCCAGCACCCCGCCCGCCCAGGCGAGCGCGCGGCCGCGAACGGCATCCATGGCATAGGCGAGCAGAAGCGCCACGACGACCAGCAGGCTCAACATGGCGAGCGTCTCCAGGCTGCGGCTCGCGAACACGCGGTCGAAGACCTGCATCATGTAGACCGCCGGCATGAGCAGCATGAGATTGAGCACCAGGCTCGCGCAAGCGGCGAGCAGCACGAACGGACGCAGTCGTTTGGTGAACAGCCAGCGCATGTCGTTTGCTCCCTAGGTCGAAGATGATTTCGTCATGGCACGTTGCGGCGAGCCGCTCGAATTGCGGCGCAGTCTAGGAGTGGCGCGTATCCAGGCGATTTCAGCGCGTGAATCGATTTGTTTCGTTTGTTTCCAGCGCCGGCTTGGTACATGGCGCGAAATACGTCGCGGCGAGCCGATCGGAGACAGGCGCGGTTGCGCGCAGGTGTGACGTTTTACCGTGGCGATTCGTCGTAATATGAGCGCTCGGTAATAGGAGCGCTCGGTAACAGGGGCCGGCGTAGCCTGGATGACGGGCGTTCGACGGAGAAGCCTTCTCGAAACAGAGGCAGCGCACAGCGGAAAGCTGTGCCCGGCATGCGCTTTCCGAATTCGTGAGGAGAAAACAATGAACGACATGGCGAGCAGCAAGGACGCGGCGCAGGCGGCATTTCCGCTCGAGCCGGTAAGCCCCGCGGAGCTGGGATTCGACGAGCCGGCGCTGGCGCGCCTGCGCAAGCTGATCCGGTCTCACATCGATGAGGGGCGCTATCCCGGGGCGCAGATCGCGCTCGCGCGCCACGGGCGGCTCGCGCTCTACGAATCGTTCGGGCGCGCGACGATCGAGCCCGATAGAGCGGCGAGCGACGATACGCTATGGCTGCTGTTCTCGAATACCAAGGTCATCACCGCGGTGGGCGTCTGGGTGCTGGTCGAGGAGGGCGCGGTCCGCTTCTCGGATCGCATCGCCGAGTACGTGCCCGAGTTCGCGCGCCACGGCAAGGGCGACATCACGCTCGCCCAGGTGCTGAGCCATCGCGGTGGATACCCGGCCGCAGGCGCGAGCTTCGAGTGCTGGAGCGACCATGCGCGGTTGCGCAAGGAGGTATGCGACTTCACGCTCGAATGGACGCCGGGAACGCGGCTGCAATACCACCCGCGCTCGGCGCACGCGACTTGTGCAGTATTGATCGAGGCGCTGACCGGCGTCGACTATCGAGACTTCCTGCGCCGGCGTGTCATCGAACCTCTGGGTTTGGGGCGCGACATGTATGTGGGCGTACCGGACGCGGAGCAGGCTCGCTGTTCGACGATCTACGAGCCCGCCACCGACGGGCAGAAGGCGCTCGAGCAGGAGAACACGCCAGCCCACCGCCGCGCCGGCATCCCGAGCAGCGGCGGTTTCGCCACCGCGCGCGGCATGGTGGGCCTATATCAGATGATGGCGGGCTACGGGCGGCTGAACGGAACGCGGCTGCTGTCGAGGCGCCTGATCGAGTTTGCGACGCGCAACCACACCGGCGACATGTTCGATCACAACATGCAGATGCCGATGCATCGGGGCTTGGGCGTCCATGTGCGCGGCACGACCGAAACGATCCGCGGGTTGGGAAGCATCGCCTCGCCACGCACCTACGGACATGGCGGCGTCGGCTCGTCGTACTGCTGGACCGATCCGGATTCGGGCGTGTCGTTCGCTTACATCACGAACAGCCGCATCCCCGATCCCTGGCACAGCCAGCGGCTCGATATCGTGGCCAACCTGGCGCACTCGGCCATCGACTGAGCGGTTAGCAAAACAAAAAGGGGCCAGGCTCCGAGCCTGGCCCCTTTTTATCGACTATCGACCGAACGGCGGCGCCACGACCGAGCCGGCCAGCCGCTGCCTACATGTGCTGAATCTCGGTCGGCACCCCCAGGGCGAGCTTGCCCACCAGCTCGTAGTGCGACAGCCTTCCCTGCACGTGCTGCGTGATGACGTGGATGTCCTGGAAGTGGCGCTGCATAACGTGACCCTCGAAGGCGGCGGTGGCGCCGGCCGCGTTGTAGAGATCGTCCACGACCTCGGCCGCGATCCGTATGCCGTGCGTGGTCGCGAGCCGCAGGGCCGCGCGCCGCTCCAGGCTCAGGGCGCCGGTGGCGACCGCTTCGTTCCACGCCTCCCCAATCGCTTCCATCAGGAAGGCGCGGCCGGAGCGTATTCTCGCTTCCGCACGCCCGACGGTGACCTGCGCCAGCGCCTGCTCGCGCAGCAAGCCTTTCACGTAGCGCGGTGACTTCGCGCCCGCGAGGTCGATGAAGGCTTCCAGGCAGCTGCGTGCGACGGCGAGCGCCACCGCGGAATCGCCGCAGGCGAAGGCGAGCGTGCGCGGAATCTTGTAGAGCGGACCTGGCTGGACGAGCGGCGCGCTGGCATAGAGGAAGGTGCGCTCGGCCGGAACGAACACGTCGTCGACCGACCAATGGTGCGTGCCCGTGCCGCGCATACCGCGCGTGCGCCAGGTATCGTGAATTTCGGCTTCGGCCACTGGCACCAGGCAATAGCGCGCTTCGGGCTTGCCGTCCTGCATCCGCACTTCGCCGTTCTCGATGACTTGCGACTGGGATGCGAGCCAGGAGGCGTGACGGCAGCCAGTGCTGAAGGGATGCCGCCCCGTGACCCGAAAACCGCCCGGCGCAACGACGGCCTTGCCCACCGGCGCCGGAGTGTTGGCCACCACGCTGCGCGGCGTATCGATCCAGATCGCACGCGCGGTCGCCACCGGCATGCGCGCGGCATAGGTGCCGAAGATGGCACCCTGGTTCACGCACCAGCCCGTGCTCGCGTCGGCCTTGCCGATTTCCTCGATCACGAGCGTATAGGTCGGCAGGTCGAGCTCGATGCCGCCGACCGCCTTCGGTACGGCCAGATGGAACATGCCGGCATCGGCCAGCGCATGGAAAAGCGGCTTGGGCAATTCGCGGGTGGCTTCGATCTGGTCCGCGCTTTCGCGGATGAGCGCACTCAGCTCGCGCGCGCTTTGTAGCGGCGAGACGCAGGCGTGCGAGATGGCCTGGGTGGCCGATGATGTTTGCGTGAGTCGTTCCGAATTCATGCGCGCTTCCCCGTTCTGCAAGTCCATGGGCCGCGTTACTTCGCCTGCGCCTGCGATTCTATGCCGGTCTGCCAGGTCGAGTGCCGCAGCGGCTCGAAGCTGCGCTTGCGCCGCTCCAGATAGTGCCCGAAAACCGGCGGCAGATGCGCGTACGGCTGCGGGATGCCGAGCTTCAAGGCGGCATCCATGGCCCAGTTCGGATTGACCAGGTACTCGCGACCGAGCGCAACCAGGTCGGCTTCGCCGGATTTCAGTATGGCTTCGGCCTGGTCCGCGTGCACGATCATGCCCACCGCCATGGTCATGACGCCGGAGCCGCGGCGAATGGCATCGGCGTACTTCACCTGATAGCCGTAGCAAACCGGGTTGTTGCTCGGTGCGGTGTCCGACATGCCGCCGGCGCTGCAGTCGATCACGTCGACGCCGTGTTCTCCGAGCACTCTTGCCAGCGCGACGCTGTCCTCGATCGTCCAGTCGAGCTCATCGGCGGCGGACACGCGCAGGAAGAGCGGCTTCGAATCCGGCCAATGCCGCCGCACCGCCTGCATGACCTCGACCGCGAAGCGCATGCGGTTCTCGATCGAGCCGCCGTAGCGATCGGTGCGCCGGTTGGCGGCCTGCGACAGGAACTGATGGATGAGATAGCCGTGCGCGCCATGGATCTCGAGCACGTCGAAGCCGCATTCATTGGCGCGACGCGCGCCCTGGCCCCAGGCCTCGGCAACTTCGTCGATGTCCGCTTGCGTCATCTCGCGCGGCGCCTGGTAGTGGTCGCCATGCGCGATGGGACTCGGGCCGATCAGTTCCCACGGCTCGCCGTGATCCACGCCCGGGACATCCTTGAGCGGCGTGCGCCCTTCCCACGGCACCGCGCGGCGCGCCTTGCGCCCCGAATGCCCGAGCTGGATGCCGCAGGCCGCGCCGTAGCTCTTGACCAGATCGGCGATGCGGCACATGCCGGGAATGAATTCGTCCTTCCACAAGCCGAGGTCGCGCGGCGTCGAGCACCCGCGCGGGTCGATCTTGGTCGACTCGACGAATACCAGCCCCGCGCCGCCGACCGCGAACTTCGCCAGATGCGCGAGATGCGTTTCGTTGGTGTGCCCGTTGGTGGCGCAGTAGGTGAGCATTGGCGAGACCACGATGCGATTGCGCAGCGTGAGGTCGCGGATGGTGAGAGGTGTGAACAGGAGTGCGGTCATGATGCGTTCATTCGGGTCGGATTGTAGATGTTATGTGCATTCGAGGTGACCAAGTGCTCATGGCTTGTCCGGGGCATACGCATCGACTCGGAACCGCGCGATCTTGTCGTCATCGAGCGTGACGCCAAGACCCGGCGCGTCGGGAACCACTGCTGCGCAGCCATCCAGCCGGATCGGTTCGGTGACGACGTCCTCGCTCAGCGTGTGGAGGCCGACGGTGAAGGGCCCGTCCAAGATTCCTCCCGGCCAGGCGGCGGCGAGATGCGCGACCGAGGCGACGGCGATGCTGGTGCCCGGATGGTTGCCGGGATAGATGCGCATGCCGGCGCCGTCGGCGATGTGCCACAGCTTACGGATGTTCCAGATGCCGCCGTTCTTCGCGACCTTGGTCTGCGCGATCGTGGCGGCGCGCTTCTCGATCACCCGCAGCAGATCGCGATCGGTGGCGACGCACTCGTCGGTGATCATCGGGATGTCGACGCGATGGCGCAATTCGGCCATCCCGTCCAGGTCGGAGATCGGCAGGAGCTGTTCCGCGGCATCGATGCCGTAGGGCTCGATCGCGCGCAGCAGTTTCAGCGCGGCGTCGAAGCGCATGCCGGCGTTTGCGTCGACGCGAATGGCGACATCGTTGCCCAGTTGCTCGCGCACGGCTCGCACGTTTTCGATGTCGGCGCCGAGATCGTTTCCGACTTTGACCACGAAGCTGCGGAAGCCGCGCTCGTAAAACGCACGCGCGCCGGCGAGTGTCTGCTCCAGCGCGGGCATCATGAACAGCACGGCGCACGAGGGCACGGTGGCGCGACATTTGCCGCCGAGCAACTGATACACCGGCACGCCGAGAATCTTTCCCTGCAGATCATAGAGCGCGTCGGAGATCGGGGCTTGGGCATAGAGGCTGTGGTAGACCGCTTCGTCCAGCGCATGCATGATCGCGGCGAGCTCGAACGGCGAACGGCCGACGATGAGCGGCGCGAAGTGGGTTCGAATCACTTCGGTGAGGCTCGCGAGCGTTTCGGCGCTGCCCTGGCGGCGCCAGGCCTGGGTTTCGCCGATGCCGACCATGCCCTGGTCGGTATGCAGGCGCACCAGCAGGATATCGACGCCGTCGCGCTTGGCACCGGCTGCGATCTTCACCGCAACGGCGAGCGGAATGCGCAGGGCAATGGTTTCGACGCGTGTGATTCGGACACTGCCTAGAGCGGCCGTCGAAGTGATTTGTTCGCCGGGAACTGGATCCATCGGTCATCCTCCGTGGCGAACCGCCAAGCGATTTGCGCATGCGGTTACGAGGGCGAGCGGATGCCGCCACGAGAACGAGTAGTGTAACGTAGGCCGCTTTCTCCACCAGCGCGAATCGGCAGTGGCGTGAAGACGGACTACGACAAGTGCTGCGATGCCCACATCGTGGACCGGCGCGCGCCGACGGCTATCGTTCATGGCTGGGCGCCGTGCGCGGCCCTGATCTCGATCGTTGCGACCGCGGACCACAACACTAACGCCGCCGCCCTTCGTACCACCGCGTCATCGCTTCGATCGCGATCCACGACGCTGCCGACATGACGATGAGCGCGATCTGCGCCGTGGCCCA
>JBOIEI010000017.1:0-1557 GCA_050741055.1 Burkholderiales bacterium
GGAGCCGGGAAGAAGACCAGGCGCACGACTTCTACCGCCCGATCTCGCAGTGCAAGCTCACCGCCGGGCTCGATGCGCAAGGCAACCTCACGGCGCTGCACATCCGCGTATCGGGGCAATCGATCAATGCCTATCTCAGGCCGGCGGCGATCAAGCAAGGCAAGGATCGGCGCCAGCTGCAGGGCTACTGGAAGACGCTCGCGGGCGATGCGCAGCTCGGCTATTCGGCGCCGAACCTGCGCACCGAGTACGCGATGCGCAACACGCACGTGCCGGTCGGCCCGTGGCGCGGCGTCAACACCAACCAGAACGGCTTGTACCTCGAGTGCTTCATGGACGAGGTCGCAAAAGCCGCGGGCAAGAATCCGCTCGAATTCCGTCGCGCGCTGATGCAGAACCATCCCAAGCACCTCGCTGTTCTCGAAGCCGCAGCCAAGCGCGCGAACTGGGGCAAACCGCTGCCCAACGGCGTCCATCGCGGGCTCGCGCAGTTCATGGGCTACGGCAGCTATTCGGCCGCGGTGGCCGAGGTCTCGGTGAACGGCAAGGGCGAGGTCAAGGTGCATCGCATGGTGCTCGCGCTCAATTGCGGCCACGCCGTCAATCCCGATCAGATCGCAGCGCAAGTGGAAGGCTCGGTGGCGTATGGCCTGAGCACGTTCCTGAGCGAGTGCTCGGTGGCGAACGGGCGCATCGCCGAGCTCAATTTCCACACGTACCCGGTGCTGCGCGTTTCGCAGATGCCGAAGGTCGAGACGGTGATCGTTCCGAGCTACGACTTCTGGGGCGGGGTGGGCGAACCGACCATCTGCGTCGTCGCGCCTTCGGTGCTGAACGCGATCTTCGCAGCGACCGGCAAGCCGGTGCGTAGCCTGCCGCTGAAGAATCACGGCATGACGTTGATCTAGCCCGGATGCACGGGAATGGGAATGCCCGTGCAAGCGGGCGGGGTGGTTCGCACCACGCCCTGCTGCTGTTGCTCGCGCTCGCAGGCTGCGCGGCCACCGGCGCCGACAAGCTGGCGGCGTTCCGGATCGTTGGCGACGCAATTCCGGATCCGCTCGTCGCAACCGCGCCCGATGCGGCGCGAGGCCGCGACGTCGTCATGGGCCGCGACGGCAATTGCCTGCTCTGCCACGCGCTGCCTGAAAGCGGCGCGCGCTTCATGGGGAATCTGGCGCCGCCGCTCTCCGGCGTCGGCGCGCGCCTGAGCCGCGGGCAGTTACGGCTGCGGCTGGTCGATTCGATGCGCCTGAATCGGGATACGATCATGCCTTCCTACTACCGGGTTGACGGATTGAACCAGGTGGCCCAAGCTTTTCGCGGCAAGCCGATCCTCACCGCCCAGCAGGTCGAAGACACGATTGCCTATCTCGCGAGCCTACGCTGATGCGAATGCGCCCACGACGTCGCTTCATCACCGCCTTGGCCGGGCTCGGCGCCTTGCCGTTGCTGGCGGCAACGCGGGGGCGGGCGGCCGAGACCAACGATCTAGCGCCGCTGATCGAAAAGATCACCGCCGGCAAGTCGGTGAGTGAACAGCGCGTCGTGGTCGAT
>JBOIEI010000018.1:0-2942 GCA_050741055.1 Burkholderiales bacterium
GTCCATTTCCGGCGGCACCGACATCGTGTCGTGCTTCGTGCTCGGGAACCCGATGGGTCCGGTGTGGCGCGGCGAGATCCAGGCCAAAGGCCTGGGGCTGGCGGTCGAGGTTTTCGATGAAAGCGGAAAGCCGGTGAGGCAGAAAAAGGGCGAGCTCGTCTGCACCAAGCCCTTTCCCGCGATGCCGGTCGGCTTCTGGAACGACTCCGACGGCTCGAAGTACCGCGCCGCCTACTTCGAGAAGTACCCGAACGTCTGGCGCCACGGCGACTGGTGCGAGGAGACCGAGCACGGCGGCATCATCATCTACGGCCGCTCCGACGCGGTGCTCAATCCCGGAGGCGTGCGCATCGGTACTGCCGAGATCTACCGGCAGGTCGAGCAGCTCGACGAGGTGGTGGAGTCGCTGGTCATCGGACAGGACTGGAACGGCGACGTGCGCGTGGTTCTTTTCGTGAAACTGCGGGAAGGAACGATTCTGGACGAGGGCCTGATCCCCAGCATCAAGCGGAAAATCCGTGACAACACGACTCCACGCCATGTGCCGGACAAGATCCTTCAGGTGGCGGACATCCCGCGCACCAAGAGCGGCAAGATCGTCGAGCTGGCGGTGCGCGACGTGGTCCACGGCCGGCCGGTGAAAAACATCGAGGCGCTAGCGAACCCGGAGGCACTGGAGCTGTTTCGCGACCGGTCCGAACTGCACCGCTGAGCGCCACGCTACCAGATCACCCACCAGGGCGTGTCCCGGGTCACCCCGCCATTCAGATACTTGCTGTTCGGAAAATTCTTGTTCATCACGCGCTCGGCGTCGTTGCGCAAGTCCGTGAGACCCATCGCGTCGTACGCCTTCACCATGATGAGCAGGCCCTCCTCGTTGGCGGGCGCCTGCGGATAAGTCAGCAGTGCGGCCTGCGCACGATTGGCCGCGGCCACGTAGGCGCCGCGCTTGAGGTAGTAGCGGGCGACGTGGACCTCGTGCGCGGCCAGCGCGTTCACGAGGTACGCCATGCGCGCCTGCGCGTCTTCGCTGTACTTGCTGTTCGGGTAGCGCTGCACCAAATCCTTGAACGACTCGAACGCGTCGCGCGCAGCCTTCGGATCGCGCTCGGTCAAGTCCTGCTGGCTGATGATGTGCATCAACCCGAGGTCGTCGTTGAAATTGGCGAGCCCCTTGAGGTAGTAGGCGTAGTCGACGTTCGGATGGTTGGGATGGAGCTTGATGAAGCGATCCGCCGCGGCGATGCACAGGGCGGGCTCCCCTTCCTTGAAATGCGCGTAGGCGACCTCGAGCTGCGCCTGCTGCGCGTAGCGTCCGTACGGATAACGCGCTTCCAGTTTCTCGTAGAGCTTGATCGCCTCGGCGTAGCTGCGGTCCATCAGATTGGCGCGCGCCTCGGAATAGAGCTTCGACACCGACCAGTCCTTGGTCTCGTCGATCTCTTCCCCGAACTTGAACGTACCGCAGCCCGCCAGGAGCAGTACGCTCAAGAGGACTACACTACGCACGCTTCGAATCACGGATGCAGGCATGCAATTGACCTCACGGGACGTCGGACGCGCAAGCCGGCGCGGCGTGCCCGGCTGTGGCCATGGCCTCGAATTATAAGACAGAGGACCCAGCCAGTCTGGAGCTGACCGTCCCCGGCGAGCTGGCCGGTTTGCGCCTGGACCAGGCGCTCGCCCGGCTCCTGCCGCAGCACTCGCGCAGCCGGATCAGCGGCTGGATGCGCCTGGGCGAAGTCCACGTAAGCGGCGCCGTGGCCAAGCCCAAGCAGAAAGTCTGGGGCGGCGAGCACGTCCGCGTCGCTGCGACGCCGGCGCCCGAGGCGCTCGCGCACCGGCCGGAGCCGCTTGCACTGGCGATCGCACACGAGGACGACGCGCTCATCGTCATCGACAAACCGGCAGGGCTGGTCGTCCATCCGGGCAGCGGCAACTGGAGTGGTACGCTGCTGAACGCGCTCCTGCATCACTGCCCGGCGCTCGCGCAAGTGCCGCGAGCGGGCATCGTGCATCGGCTCGACAAGGATACGAGTGGCCTCATGGTGGTGGCCAAGACGCTCGCCGCGCAGACCGGGCTCGCGCGTCAGATCCAGCGCCGCTCGGTCGGGCGAATCTACCAGGCAATCGCGCACGGCGATATCGTCGAGCCCGGATCGGTCGATGCGCCGATCGGGCGTCATCGCGTGCAGCGCACCCGCATGGCGGTCGTGGCCGGCGGGCGCGACGCGCGCACGCACTATGCACCACTGCAACGCTTCGGCCACGCCACCCTGGTCGAATGCGTGCTCGATACCGGCCGCACCCACCAGATCCGCGTTCATCTCGCTGCCATCGACCATCCCCTGCTGGGCGATCCGGTGTACGGGCGCCGGCGCGAATCGCCGGCCGAGCGGATCGCCGCAATCGGCCGTCAGGCTTTGCACGCCGTACGGCTCGAGCTCGAGCACCCGGTGAATGGCCAGCGCATGCGGTTTCGCTCCGCACTGCCGCCCGATTTGCAGGCTGCGCTCGAACGGCTGCGCGCGGCACACGCGCAATGATGCGGCCAACCGACTGGATCATCCCCGACTGGCCCGCATCTTCCCGCGTGCGTGCCTTCATCACTACGCGCGCGGGCGGGGTGAGCGCTGGCCCCTATGCGACCTTCAATCTCGGCGACTTGACTGCGGACGATCCCGACGCGGTGCGTGCGAACAAGGCGCGGCTGGATACCCTGCTGCCCGGCCCGCCCCGCTGGCTGCGGCAGGTGCACGGTGCGCGCGTCGTGCACGCTGACGACCTGACGAGCGCGGTGCAAGCCGATGCCGCGTACACCGCTACGCCCAGCGTCGTCTGCGCCGTGAAGATCGCCGATTGCATGCCGGTGCTGCTCGCCGACGAGGCCGGCAGCGTCGTCGGCGCCGCGCACGCCGGCTGGCGCGGACTCGCGGCCGGCG
>JBOIEI010000019.1:0-5338 GCA_050741055.1 Burkholderiales bacterium
CCGCTACCGCCGCGATCGCCGATTCCGCTCCCGCCGCGGTCGCCCACGCCCCCGCGCTCGCCGATTCCGCTCGCACCACGGTCGCCCAAGCCTCCGCGCTCGCCGATTCCCTCCCCTCCGCGCTCGCCTAGCCCGCCGCCGCGCTCGCCTGTCTCTCTTTGTATACGCTCGGAGGCTCCGGGCTGCGCGAGGTCGCGCCGGCCCTGCTCGGCACGGCCGCGAAAGGCTTCTCGCGTGTCTGCGCCGGGCTGCTGGCCGCGGCCGTACTTGCGCTGGGTCGCATCGTCGCGATACCCGACGCCTTTACGGTGCTCCACCTTGTGCTCCCATTTGCCGCTCTGCACGTTGTTGGTGCGGTTGAAGTTGTTGTATCGCTCCGAATTGATGTTGATGTCACCGCCTCCCCAGTTGCAATTGCCCCACAGGGCCGCGCCGACCGCCATGCCGACGCCGAAGGTGAACAGCGCCGCGCCCGGTGCGTATACATACCCCGGAGGGTAGTAGGAATAAGGCGGGTATGCGGAGTACGGCCAATCGCCATAGATGACCGCCGGGTTGTAGGTCGGCACGTACACCACTTCCGGATTGGCGGGCTCGATCTTCACGATGGTCGTGTTGCCCTGCTGTTCCTTCGACACGACCTGCTCCTTGCCGCTTTGCAGGTTGCCGGCCGCATCGGCTCTCGTGCGCAGTGCCTGTACCGCGGCCATCAGGTCCTGTTGCTGGGCGAGAAACGCGTCGCCCAGCTTCTGCGTCCAGTCGAGCTGCGCGTTCATCATGTCCAGGACCTGGGGAAAGGCCGCCAATGACTTCACGCTGGCGTCCCAGGGCTCTTTCTGCATGGCGTCCTCGAGCGCTTTGCCCTTGACGCCGGGATTCGCCTTCGCCCAGCGTTGCGCAGACACGACTTCCAGCGGATAGGTCGAAGCCATGAGCACTTGCGCGACGAGCGGGTCGGGATACAGCGCTATCGGTGCGACGATCTGCTCGAGCTCCTGCTGCGAAAAGGGCTTGTCCTGAGCAGCGGCGACATTCGACGCCAGCGCCACGACGATCGCATAGAACCAGAAGAGAGACCGAATGACGATCTTCATGCGGGCTTCCGATGACATGAGGGAACCGGCGTCGATGGTAGGTCCGCGCGCGCACCGGATGAAATTGGACCATGGTCCTATGGCGGGGGCGGAGCTCCACGGTGAACATCGTGGCGACCGTGCGAGCCAGGACGTCTCCATATCCGATGACTTCACGACGCAAAAGGGATGTACAGCGCCAGGCGTACCGTCGGCGATTCCCCGAAACCTGATCAGAAAAGGAACAACATGCCTCGGTATCCGAAGAAAGCGCTTAGCGCGGCGCTGCTGTGCGCGATCAGCCTGGACGCTTCTGCGCAAGCATTCATCGAGCTCGATACCGTGCCGACGGTTCTCGGGCTCGGCATAGGCGCCGTTCCCGACTACCGCGGTTCGGACGACTACACCGGGGCGCTCGCACCGTATTTTCGTTATAGCTTCACAGGTACCGAACGCTACATCCAGCTCAACGCCACCGAGCTGAGCCTGAACCTCGTCAACAATCGGGGGCTGAGATTCGGACCCGTCGTGAACTACCATTTCGGGCGCGACGATGACATCGACGACAAGGTCGTCAAGCGCATGTCGTCGATCGACGATACCGTCGAAGCCGGTGTCTTCGGCGAACTGGTGTGGACGCAGGGCGGCAATCCACGCAACCGCTTCATCCTCGGACTCACGCTGCTCGCCGACGTGGGCGGCGAGGCGGACGGATTTCGCGCACGCCTGAATGGGCGCTACTGGCAGCAGGTCTCGCCCGCGATCGATGTGCACGTCGGCGGCGGATTGACCTACGCCGACAGCAAATACACGCGCCATTACTTCGGCGTAAGGCCTTCGAACGTCGGCACTTCCGGGCTGCCTCTGTACGAAGCGGGCAGCGGCCTCAACGAGTACTACGCCACGCTGGGCGCGGTCGCCTACTTCAACCGCAACTGGATCGGCATGGCCGGCGTTCGCCTGTCGCAGCTATCCGGAGACGCGAAGGACAGCCCGATCGTGAGCCAGCGCGGCGACAAATTCCAGTTCATCGGCGGCATCGGCATCGGCTACATGTGGCGCTGAGCCGCGCACACTTCCTACCGGAATGTGCAATGAGCTTCTGACTCACCACGCTAGTGCGCGGGTGCCGCGGCAACGCCCCGCTGTCTGGAAGCACGGATGGCGGTCACGATGCCATCGCTCACACGCGCGATGGCGCGTGCATGCGCAGCGACGAGTGCCTCGTAATCCGGGCCCGACACGGGCTCTTCGATGCGCACGCGAGCAGTTTCCTGCTCGCCGCTCATGATACGCCGTACCGTCCAGGTAACCTCGATCGTCGCCGTAACGCCCGGCGCGGAATCGAACCGCTGCACGTCGATCACCACGCGGAAATCGGCCTCGCCCGTGCTGCCTTGCGCCTGCGACGATACCCGGGCGTTGTTGAGTCCGTGTGCGATGTTGACGGCCACTACCCGCCCGATGGCCTGGCGCAAAGGCTCCGCCCAGCGCGCCTGGTCCGCGATCTTCACTTCCGAGCCCACCATGCGCAGCACGAATTGCGGGCGGTCCACGACGTCGGGCACGAAAACCGGCCCGACTACGACTGCATAGTCCTGGCTGGGCAGGGTGGCGCCCGCGCTTCCCACACCGTCGGTCAGCGTATAGAAGCGCTCCTTTGGAGCGCTGGCGCACGCCGCGAGCAGCATGAGCAGCGCGGCTAGCATGCAAGAGTTGGTTCCATATTTCATGGCGACTCCGCTTTCTTCCCGAGCAACACGGCCTGCGGATCGCGCTCGAGGTAGTCGGCCAGCGTGCGGAATGCCTGCGCCGCGCGCGCCATTTCGCGCATCGCTTCGCGTGCATCCTGCTGCAGCGGCGCCTCTGTCGAGAGCAGCTTGTCCGCGCTCACCAGCGCCTTGCGAGCGTCAATTAGAACCGCGCGCGCCTCGCCCGCGACCTCCGTATCGAGCCGAGTAAGCAGTTTGGTCCCACTTTGCAGCGCCTGCCGCAGCTCGGGCGTCACGTCCGTATCCACCCGCTTGAGCATGCGGTCTGCGCTGGCGAGTGCGGAGCGGGCGTCATTGCCCAGCTCCGCCAGTGGGAAGCTTTCGATCTTCGCCGCCACCGAGGCGATTGCCTGCTGCAGCTCCTGGCGCCCGCCGGGCGTAGTCGGCAGCTCCACCGGCACCGACGCCCAGTTCACTTGTGCTTTGCCCGCGCGGGGGAAGAAATCCAGCGCAACGTAGAGACTACCGGTGATGAAGCTTCCCGTGCGAAGCTGGGCGCGCATGCCGCGCGCGACGAGCTCGCCGATGAAGCGTCGGCGCGCTTCGGGATTCCGGCGCGCGGAGACGTTGCGCTGCGCAAGACGCATGCGATCCGGATAGATGTTCACCTCGACCGGGACGACGATCTGGCCGCTTTTCGGATCGACATCCAGCTTGACCGCCACGACTTCGCCCACGACTAGACCTCTGAAATCGACCGGCGCGCCCGGCACCAGGCCGCGCGCCGACTCGTTGAAAGCGAATACGAACCCGAGCACGTCGCTCTCGGGATTCTTCATCGCCTCGGTACGGTTGGCGAAGAGCTGGAACGCCGTGTTCGCCGCGGCGCGCGCGAAAGTTCCGTTCTGGGTCGGCGTCTCGAACGCGATGCCGCCAAGAAGGATCGAGACGAAAGATTCGAGCTCGAGCTTCAGACCGTTCGCGTCGAGCGTGACGTCGAATCCGCTCGCGTTCCAGAAGCGCGTATTGGCGCCGACATATTTGTCGTACGGCGCGTTCACGAAGACCTTGATCGTGACGCCGTTGCCGTCTTCGTTCAGCGCGTAGCTCGTCACCTGTCCCACCTTGAGCCGCCGGAAGAAGACCGGCGAGCCGCTGTCGACCGAACCGACGCTATCGCCCGTGAGCGCGAATTCGCGTCCGGGTGCGTCCACGGCAACGATCGGAGGCGTATCCAGACCCTGGAAATTGCGACTCGATACCGCTGCCTTGCCGATGTCTACGGCAACGTACGAGCCCGACAGCAGCGTATTGAGCCCGCTTACCGTCCCGCCGGAGATTCGCGGGCGCACGATCCAAAAGCGCGTGTCCTCGACCAGGTGCGGCGTGAAGTCCTTAACCAGCTCCGCAGTGGCGATCACGCCAGTGAGATCCTGCGCGAGCGTCACGCTTTTGACGAGCCCGATTTCCACGTCCTTGTACTTGAGCTTCGTCTTGCCCGCTTCGAGCCCTTCCGCGTTCTGAAAGCTCACCGTGATGGTGGGGCCGCGCTCGAGTACCGCTTTCACTGCGAGCCAGCCTCCGATCAGGGCGGACACGAGCGGGATCAACCACACGACCTGGAATGACCAGCGCGACTTGGGCTGCGCCTGCGCGGCCGGAAGCGCGGACAGGGTGCCTTCATGTTCCGGTTCGGGCATTTCCCTCCCCCACTGGATCCCAGATCAGCCGCGGCTCGAAAGTCATCGCGGCAACCATCGTCAGCACCACGACCGCCGCGAACGCGAGCGCCGCAGGTCCGGCGGCGATCGTCGCGAGGCCCTGCAACTGCACCAGACCCACCAGGATCGCGATCACGTAGATGTCGAGCATCGACCAGCGCCCGACCAACTCCACGAGCCGGTAGAGGCGCGCCCGCTGAGCGGGCTGCCAGCGCGAGCGTCGCTGGACCGAGAGGTTCAGACACGCAAGCGCAAGAATCTTGGCCAGCGGCACCATGACGCTCGCGACGAACACGATCAGCGCCAGGGGCCACGAGCCCGTGATCCAGAGATACACGACGCCGCTCATGATGGTGTCGGCCTGCGTACCGAAGAGCGAGCTCGTGACCATGACCGGCAGCATGTTCGCCGGCACGTAGAGGATGACCGCGGCGGCTAGCAAAGCCCAGGTCCGGCTCACGCTGTCGGGCTTGCGAAAATGCATCCGCGAGGTGCAACGCGGACACCACGCGACGTGGTCATTCACCCTCGCTGCGGTGAGCAGGCCGCAGGTGTGGCACACCATGATGCCCTTCGATGCCGCGCTCGTGAGCATGGGCATCACCGCGCCGCCTCGAGGCGCGCCCACAGATCGCGCGGTTCGAACGCCGAAGCGGCTGCCGCGAGCAGGATAACCAGCGCCGCGAGCGACCACAGCGCGACGCCGAGCACGATTTCGGCAAGATGCGCGAGCTTCACCAGCGCCACCAGCACGCCGAGCATCATCACTTCCAGCATGCCCCACGGCGTGATCATGCGAAGCGCCCGGAACATCCTGGGCCCGGCGGGCTGC
>JBOIEI010000020.1:0-5677 GCA_050741055.1 Burkholderiales bacterium
CTGCTTGCGTTCCCGGTCCTCGAGGGCTGGTTGCTGTTTCGTCTCGGCGAGCGCTTCGGCTGGTGGGTCATCGCCTGGCTGGTGCTGGCGGCGGTGTGCGGCGTGTTGCTGATCCGCATGGAAAAGCTCGTCTGGGCCCTGCGTATCGCCGGGAGCCTGCGCAGCCAGCGCTCTCCGATCGGGGCGCTCCTTGCCAGCGCGCGCAGCGTGGTCGCGGGCCTGCTGCTCATCTTTCCCGGCGTGATCACCGATGTGCTGGCCGTGCTGTTGCTGCTGTGGCCGCTGCCGAAAGGGCCTCCGCTCGACGGCGAGGCGCCGCCGGGCGTCATCGAAGGCGAGTTCCGGCGTGAACCCACCGACCGGCTGCCGCCGAAGCGTTGAAGCGTTGATTGGCAAACCGCGTGCGCCCGCGCACGGTATCCTGCGGCTGCATGCGCATGAGAGAGAGGAGCGACGATGAAGATCACCAAGGTTGCCGGCTACGGCGTGCACCCGGGCTGGCGCAAGAACCTGGTATTCGTGAAGGTGGAGACGGACGCCGGCATTCACGGCTGGGGCGAAGCGTACTCGCAGTACGATCGCGATCAGCCGGTGCTCGCGCAGATCAATGCCCTGGGACCTTACCTCGTTGGGCGCACGCCCTTCGATATCAAGCATTTCACCCAGTTCGCGTTCGACGACTACGCCGCCCGGCGCGGCTCGCTCGAGCTCTTCTGCGCGATCTCGGGCATCGAGCAGGCGCTGTGGGACATCGTCGGCAAGGCGCTCGAGCAACCGGTCTACAACCTGCTCGGGGGCCGCGTGCGCGATCGCATCCGGGTCTACGCCAACGGCTGGAGCTACGGCATGAAGGAGCCGGCCGACTATGCACGCGCGGCCGAGCAGGTGGTGGCGGCCGGGTTCGATGCGATGAAGTTCGATCCCTTGCCGAGTCCATGGCGCAGCTACATCCCGAAGGAGCACGAGAACCGGGCGGTGGCGGTCGTGAAAGCGGTGCGCGACGCGGTCGGCCCGAAAGTCGACCTGCTGATCGAGCAGCACCGGCGGCTTGCGCCCATGCATGCGATCCGTCTCGACCTGCGCCTGAAGGAGCTCGATCTCTATTGGCTGGAAGAGCCTTGCGCGGCCGAGAACGCGGAAGCGCTGGCCGAAATCCGGCAGGCGACGGGGCTGCCGATCGTGATCGGCGAGGCCACGTATCTCAAGCAGGGATTTCGCCCGCTGTTCGAGCGCCGTGCCGCCGACATCATCAATCCCGACGTGGCCTGCGTGGGCGGCATCCTGGAGCTGAAGGAGATCGCCGCGATGGCCGAGCCCTATTTCATCGCGGTATCCCCGCACAACTACAACTCGACCGTGCTCGGATTGGCCTCGACGGTGCACGCCTCCGCAACCATGCCTAACTTCATCATCACCGAATACTTCCTGCCCTTCGTCGAGTTCGGTGACAAGGTCTCGCCCAACCAGTTGAAGCCGCGCAACGGCTACATCGATCTGCCGACCGCGCCGGGGCTCGGCGTGGACATCGACGAGAAGGCGCTGGCCGAGCATCCGGCCAAGGTCTATACGGCGCGCAAGTTGCGAATGCCGTCCGACGAAGGGCCTTGATGTGGCCACGTACGTTGCGAGACTCGGAGGCTTGGTCGCAGGCATCGGCGCAGCAGTGCAAACGTTGACTTTACGGTGGGGGCCGTGGAACATTTGCCTTGCCGCGTGCTCCGGCACGATCGACTTTGCCGACCGAGCCACGAAGCCGTAGAGGAGGTGTCATGTTCAAGCACATCCTGGTGCCGACCGATGGGTCGGATCGATCGGAACAGGCGGCCCGTTTTGCCGTGGATCTCGCCAAGCTGCACGGCGCTCGAATCACCGGAATTCACGTCGTTCCTGATTTCCATCTCATGATCGCGTACGAAGGCGCATTCGATCCGGCCACGGAAGAAAAGATCGAACGCGAAGCCCTGGCCAAGGCCGAGGACTACCTGGGATTCATCCGCGGCGTGGCGCAGGAGGCGATGGTTCCGTGCGACACGGTGCGCGCCACCAGCGACCACCCGTATGACGAGATCGTGAAGACGGCCGAGCAGCGCGACTGCGATCTGATCATCATGACTTCCCACGGCCGTCGCAGCATCATGTCGATGCTGCTGGGGAGCGAAACGCGAAAGGTTCTCAGCCACGCCAAGATCCCCGTGCTGATCGTGCGCTGAGAGAACGATTCTCGGTGACGCGCTCGGTACGCGAATGACGTGAGAGGAATTGCAGTGCACTGACGACCGCGCGCCAGAAGATTCGAAGCCCTGCGCTTATTGCGTAGCAGCAAAAAGGGCTTGCACGGGTTCTCGGGCTGCGGCATAATGATCCCACGTTGGATGCCAGTCCGACGTTTCCTCCAAAACCTCCTCCTTTGGTGGATTTAAGCGCAGCCCTTGAGGCTGCGCTTTTTTTTGCCCTTCTGCTGCAGTGCAATCGGCGTTCACGCGCCGCTTTCCCAGTCGCTTTACCCTGCTCCGTACGTAGCTCGTAGTGCGACGCACCAACATCGTGTATCGTGCATTCGCGCGGCTTGCGTGAGCTCCTGCGACTTGGCCGGTCGACCCGTCGATGCGCTCGATTCGAGCCGTCCGGGGCATACTCTACGTAGTCACCCGCGCCCCCGGTCGCGGTCCTTGTCGGGACTGAACCGATTGCAACGGCCCGTTATTCGCGATCCTCGTTCGAACCCTTTCGGCCGCATCGATGCTCGGCCGCGCAATGTGGCCACCCGCAACAGGCCGTCTGGCCGCCCGCAACAGGCCGTCGCACTCTCCCGCGCCTTCGATGATCGGTAAGGGTCGATGACCTCGCCCCGACCCGGTGTGCCGGTCGTTCTCGCCTTCGCCGTCTCGGAAACGGCGACGCTTCCCGATGTTGCGTTGGATTTCGAAACCGTTGCTATACTGTTTGCGATTGGTGCGTGCTTCTCTCCCGTCAGCGGCTAGCCCGATTGCGAATCGCATTCGCGGCGTGCGACCGTCGCCCATTCGCGCTACGCGCTCGCTTCATGATGTGCAGAATTGACCGCGGTCAAGGTGCATCCGTGCACCGATCGATTAGATTGAACCGCGGCCCAAACGTCCATTCACCGCATCCATCGGCCGGATCGAACCGACATGAAGATTCACGAGTACCAGGCTAAAGAGGTATTGAGGAAGTTCGGCGTGCCGACTCCGCGCGGCATCGCCTGCTTCAGCGTGGACGAAGCGGTGGAAGCCGGCCGCAAGCTCGACGGCAAGGTATGCGTCGTCAAGGCGCAGATTCATGCCGGCGGCCGCGGCAAGGGCGGGGGCGTCAAGCTCGCGCGCTCCGAACAGGAGCTGCGCGCACATGCTAAGGCGATCCTCGGCATGCAGCTCGTCACGCACCAGACCGGACCAGGCGGCCAGACGGTGCGCCGCCTGCTCGTCGAGGAAGGCGCGGACATCCGCAAGGAATACTACCTCGGCATGGTGGTGGACCGGGTATCCCAGCGCGTGGTGCTGATGGCGAGCGCCGAAGGCGGCGTGGACATCGAGGAAGTCGCTGCCAAGTCGCCGCAGAAGATACACAAGGTGGCCATCGATCCGGTGACCGGGCTCGCGGACGCGCAGGCCGACGACATCGCGCGCCGCGTCGGAATCCCCGAAGCCGCGATGGGCGACGCGCGCACGATCTTCAAGGCACTGTATCGGGCGTTCGACGAAACGGATGCGAGCCTGGCCGAGATCAATCCGATGATCCTGACCGGCGATGGACGCGTGCTTGCGCTCGATGCGAAGATGAACTTCGACGACAACGCGCTCTTCCGGCACCCGGAGATTGTCGCCTTGCGGGATCTGGACGAGGAGGATCCGGCCGAAGTCGAAGCGGCCAAGCACGGCCTGAGCTACATCCAGCTCGAGGGCGACATCGGCTGCCTGGTCAACGGCGCGGGGCTCGCCATGGCAACGATGGATATCATCAAGTTCTACGGCGGACGGCCGGCGAACTTTCTCGATGTCGGCGGCGGCGCGACCACCGAGAAGGTGGTGGAAGCATTCAAGATCATGCTGCGAAACCCGGAGCTGAAGGCGATCCTGGTCAACATCTTCGGCGGCATCATGCGTTGCGACGTGATCGCGACCGCGCTGGTCGAGGCGGCGCGCCAGGTCTCGCTGAAAGTGCCCCTGGTGGTGCGGCTGGAAGGCACCAACGTCGAGCTGGGCAAGAAGATCCTGGCGGACTCGGGGCTTGCCACCATCGCGGCATCCGACATGGCCGATGCGGCCGAAAAGGTGGTCGCGGCGGCAAAAGGGGCCAAGGGGGGAGCATGAGATGTCGATCCTGATCGATAACAACACCCGCGTGCTCACGCAGGGCATCACCGGCAAGACCGGCCAGTTCCATACCAGCGCAGGGCTGAAGTACGCGAACGGAAACGCTTGCTATGTCGCCGGCGTCACGCCGGGCAAGGGCGGGCAGAGCTTCGAGGGCGTGCCGATCTTCAACACCGTGCGCGAAGCCAGGGAGAAGACCGGCGTCAACGCTTCGGTCATCTACGTGCCGCCGCCGTATGCCGCGGCCGCCATCGACGAGGCGGTGGATGCGGAGCTGGATCTCGTCATCTGCATCACCGACGGCGTGCCGGTGCGCGACATGATCCGCACCAAGTACCGCATGCAGGGAAAGAAGACGCTGCTGATCGGCCCCAATTGCCCCGGCGTCATCACGCCGGACGTGCTCAAGATCGGCATCATGCCCGGCCACATCCACCGCAAAGGTCCCGTCGGCGTGGTGTCGCGCTCGGGCACGCTCACGTACGAAGCGGTGGGGCAATTGACGGCCGTGGGGCTCGGCCAGTCGAGCTGCGTCGGTACCGGCGGCGATCCGATCAACGGGCTCAAGCACGTCGACGTGCTGCGCATGTTCAACGACGATCCGCAGACCGAAGCGGTCATCATGGTGGGCGAGATCGGCGGCTCGGACGAGGAGAACGCGGCGCGATGGGTGAAGGACAACATGCGCAAGCCCGTGGTCGGCTTCATCGCCGGGATCACGGCGCCGCCGGGCAAGCGCATGGGCCACGCCGGCGCCATCATCTCGGGCGGCAAGGGCACGGCGCAGGAAAAGCTCGCCGTGATGGAAGAGTGCGGGATCAAGGTGACGCGCAATCCCGCCGAGATGGGAAAGACCTTGAAGTCGGTCTTACGTTAAGCCGGGAACCAAGATTCACTCCGTAGCAAGACCGCTCTCGCTCGCCGCGACGCTGCCGTATGCAGCGACGATATTCCTTTCATCGTTCCTGCTGTTCCTGGTGCAGCCGATCATCGCGAAGCAGATCCTGCCGTGGTTCGGCGGCTCGGCCGGGGTGTGGACCACGTGCCTGGTGTTCTTCCAGAGCGTGCTGCTCGCCGGCTATGCCTACGCCGACCTCACCACGCGCCTCGGCGCGCGCCGCCAGGCGCTCGTGCACATGGTGCTGCTCGCCGCGTCGCTTGCCTGCCTGCCGATCATCGCCTCGAGCGGCTGGAAGCCGCAGGGCGAAGAGGAGCCCATCGCGCGCATCCTGCTTCTGCTCGTCGCCACCATCGGCCTGCCCTATTTCCTCCTGTCCACCACCACGCCGCTGCTGCAGGCCTGGTACTGGCGCCGGTTCAGGACCGTGGTGCCTTACCGCCTG
>JBOIEI010000021.1:0-2852 GCA_050741055.1 Burkholderiales bacterium
GTTGAATCCGGTCACCAGATTGCCGAAACCGTGCCATTTCTCGCTCGAGCGCAGGATCCAGTCCTCGCGCGAGCCGATCCCTTCGGGCGCAAGCCGTTCGGGACCCCACACCTTGAACCACCAGTCCTTGCCCCATTCGTTGTCGATCTTGCGCATGGCGCGGCGGAAATCCAGCGCCTCCATGATCGACTCTTGCACCAGCGCCGTGCCGCCGGGTGGCTCCATCATCGCCGCGGCGACATCGCACGAGGCGATGATCGAATACTGCGGGCTGGTCGAGGTGTGCATCATGTACGCCTCGTTGAAAATTTGCCGGTCGAGCTTGTCCTCGTTGGACTCCTGCACCAGAATCTGTGAGGCCTGCGAGATCCCGGCGAGCAGCTTGTGGGTGGAGTGCGTGGCGAAGATGAGCCCCTCCTGCCGCCGCGGCCGGTTCGGTCCGATCGCGTGCATGTTCGCGTAGTAGTCGTGAAATGCTGCGTGCGGCAGCCAGGCCTCGTCGAAATGCAGGTTCTCGACCGCGTTGCCGAGCGTCTCCTTGATCATCTCGACGTTGTACATCACGCCGTCGTAGGTCGACTGAGTGATCGTCAGGATGCGCGGGCGCTTGTGCTTGGCCTCGCGCGCGAACGGGTTGGCCTCGATCTTGCGCTGGATCGACTCGGGCCGGAACTCCTCCAGCGGGATGGGACCGATGATGCCCAGATGGTTGCGGGTCGGGGTCAGGAACACCGGGATCGCGCCGGTCATGGTGATCGCGTGCAGGATCGACTTGTGGCAATTGCGGTCCACGACCACGATGTCGCCCGGCGCCACGGCCGAGTGCCACACCATCTTGTTCGAGGTCGAGGTGCCGTTGGTGACGAAGTAGCAGTGATCGGCGTTGAAGATGCGCGCGGCATTGCGTTCAGATGCCGCGACCGGGCCGGAGTGATCGAGCAGCTGTCCCAGCTCCTCGACCGCGTTGCAGACATCTGCCCGCAGCATGTTCTCGCCGAAGAACTGGTGGAACATCTGTCCCACGGGGCTTTTGAGGAATGCCACGCCGCCCGAATGGCCGGGGCAGTGCCACGAATACGATCCGTCCTGGGCGTATTCCACCAGCGCGCGGAAGAACGGCGGGGCGAGCGAGTCGAGATAGCTCTTGGACTCGCGGATGATGTGGCGCGCGACGAACTCCGGCGTGTCCTCGAACATGTGGATGAAGCCGTGCAGCTCGCGCAGGATGTCGTTCGGGATGTGACGCGAGGTGCGCGTCTCGCCATAGAGATAGATCGGGATTTCGGAGTTGCGGAAGCGGATCTCCTGGATGAAGGCGCGCAGCGACTTGAGCGCCTCCATCACCTCCTCCACCGACCCCTGGCCCAGCTCTTCGTCGTCGATCGACAGGATGAAGGCCGAGGCGCGCGATTGCTGCTGGGCGAACTGCGACAGGTCGCCATACGAGGTCACGCCGAGCACTTCGAACCCCTCGGCTTCGATGGCTTGCGCGAGCGCGCGAATCCCCAGGCCCGAAGTGTTCTCGGACCGGAAGTCCTCGTCGATGATGACGATCGGAAAGCGGAATTTCACTTTGGCGTACCTGCTCCGGGTGACGGCGAATGCGCAAAGGCGGCGGATGGGACAGCGCGATCCAGGGGACCCTGGAGAAGGCGCAATGATCGTTCATATTGGCCGGCAGGTCATCCAGGAATTCAGGTTTTTTTGCGCGCCGGAGCGAGCGGCAGGGCGAGGTGGGGCGAAATGGGGACGCACACAATTTGCGGCCCGCAGGCGAAATTGTGTGCGTCCCCTTTTTAACCGCGCCTCAGCCGATGCGGCAGCTCGCCCCGCCATCGACGGGGAGCGCCACCCCGGTGATGAATCCCGCCTCGTCGGAGGCGAGGAACAGGGCGGCATGGGCAACGTCCCAGGCCGTTCCCTGCTTGTTGCGCAGCGGCACCTTCGCATCGCGCTCGGCCGCGATCTCGGCCCGGGTACGGTTCCATGCCCGCGCCCGCGTATCGACGGCCATCGGCGTATCCATGAGACCGGGGAGGATGGCATTGGCCCGGATGCCGTACTCGGCGTTCTGGATGGCGAGTTGCTTGGTGTAGGCGATCACGGCCGCCTTGCTCGCCTTGTAGGTCACCCAGGGGTAGTTGTCGATGGCGGCCAGCGACGAGATATTGATGATCGAGCCGCCGCGCTGCTTGCGCATGACCGGCAGCGCGTGCTTGCAGGCCATGACGATGCCGCGCAGGTTGACCGTCATGATGCGATCGAACGCCTCCTGCGTGATCTCCGTGGGCGAGGCATCGCCGCCCGCCACGCTGATGCCCACGTTGTTGTGCAGGATGTCCAGCCGGCCCCAGCGGCCGATGCAATCGGCCACCGCGAGGCGCAAGGCTTCCTCGCTCACCACGTCGGCTTCGAACGCCTCGACCTCGCCGCCCACTTGGCGGATGAGCGCCGCGGTCTGCTCGGCCGCACCGATGTCGCGATCGACCGCCACCACCTTGGCGCCTTCGCGCGCGAACAGCAGCGCCGTCGCCCGGCCGTTGCCGAGCGTCTCGCCCGGGCTTTGTCCGGCGCCCACCACCATCGCCACCTTGTTCGCGAGTCTCATCGGCCATCACCTCAGCGGGCGCCCGACCCGAATCTCATTATGCCATCGCGGCCTAGTGTCCTGAGTCCGAGGTTCGTCGCAGAGATCTCGAACATCGGCCCTGAGGCCAAGCGGGCAAAAGTGTCGAAATCGGCGCCAGACGCGGAACGCGAGACCACAGCCAGGTTGGACACCTGGCGAGGATTCGCGACAATGTATGGCGTCGATTCTCGGCATCTTTTGCGCGGCGAATTTCGGACTCAGG
>JBOIEI010000022.1:0-1679 GCA_050741055.1 Burkholderiales bacterium
CCGGAATGTCCTGCATCTCGAAGGTGAGCGAGCCAGGCGATTCGCAGTAGACCAGGCGCGTCGAGTCGCGCAGCAGCCGCTCGATCGCGCCGCCGAGCGCGGGATCGTAGAACTCGGTCTCGACGCCCATGCGCTGCAGGCGCCCGAGACAGAAATTGCGCGTCGGCCCGTAGACGTTGTCGGCGACGAGAATATGGTCGCCGCTGCGGGTGAAGGCGAGCAGCGGCACGACGATCGCCGCCAGGCCCGAGCCGACCGCACAGACGCGCGCTGCGCCTTCGAGTTGTGCCAGCGTCTCTTCCAGCGCGAAGCGCGTGGTGGTGCCGGAGCGCCCGTAGCGCGCGCCGGCGAAGCGGTCGCTTCGATCTTCGTGCGACTCGACGTCCGGATAAAGGATCGTGGAGGCGCGGATCACCGGCACATTGACGGCACCGTCGAAACGCTCGGGCGAGCGCCCGGCATGGCTCAGGACCGTGTCCTTGCGCATGTTCGGCGGCGGTTTCTGCCATTTTCCGGCCACGTCTTCGCTCTCCCCGATATCCAGGATGCGGTTGACTCGATGTGCGAACGCCGATTGTAGCCGGGATGCGGGCCCGGGTTAACCCGCTTGCATGGTGCCGAGCGCGCCTACTGCCCGGAACAGGTTCTCGATCGTGGCGCGGCCGATCCCGCGCGTGATGAAGACGATGCGCGAGCGCCGGTCCTCGTCGCTCCACGCCGGCAGTTTGGCCGGCGGATGGAAGATGTGCTGCACGCCCTGCACCACCACCGGCCCCACTTCGCCTTCGACATTGACCAATCCCTTGACCCGCAACAGGTCGGGACCGCGCAGCGACGTGAGCACCGTCATGCAGGTCTCGAACGAGGCCCACGTGAACGGTCTTTCGAACCAGAGGCAGAACGACTCGATGCCGGAGGAGTGCCCGGCCTGCGGGTGAAGCCCGCCGCCGCCTTTCGGGCCGGCAAGCGGGCCGATCCAGCGCGAGAGTTTGTCGGCCGAGACGGTGCGCGTCGTGAGGCCGACGTCGATCAGCAACGCCGGATCGACCTCGCCCTGCACGACCTCGATCAGCATCGCCTGAGGATTGATGTCGGCAAGCCGTTCGCGCAGTGCCGCGACCTGCTCCGGCTTGGCGAGATCGGTCTTGCTCAGAAGCAGCCGGTCGGCGATCGCGGCCTGCTTGAGCGGCTCGTTGAGGGTATCGAGCTGCTGCAAACCGTTGACCGCGTCGACCAGTGTGACCACGCAATCGAGGCGGAATTTGTCGGCCAGCAGTGCATCGCTCGCCAGCGTCTGTACCACCGGTGCGGGATCGGCGAGCCCCGTGGTCTCGACGAACACGCGATCGAACTGGATCACCTCGCCATGCAGCCGCTTGGTGAGGATGTCGCGCAGCGTTTCCTGCAGATCGGTGCGCACCGTGCAGCACAGGCAGCCGTTGTCCAGCAGCGCCATCCGCTCCGAGGAGGTTTCGAGCAGCTCGTGGTCGATCGATTCCTCGCCGAACTCGTTCACGATCACCGCCGCGTTGTTCATCCCGGGGTGGCGCAGCAGCTTCTTCAGCAGCGTCGTCTTGCCGCTGCCGAGGAAGCCCGTGATCACGCTGATCGGAATGCGGCCGGCGAACGGGTCGCGCCCGCCGGCGAGTGTCAGGTCGTTGTCAGCCATGGTTCAGGTT
>JBOIEI010000023.1:0-11882 GCA_050741055.1 Burkholderiales bacterium
GCACAGCTCCGATCGGCTGACCGGGCGAGCATACGGCATGAACCGATTGCCCCGCCATGAGTGGTTTCTGGCTCTGTGTATGCAGCAGCAGCGTGCGCCGCTTGATTTCGCCGCGGTATTGTGTGCGTGCGACGATCTCCTGCCCAGGGTAGCAGCCCTTGGTGAAACTGACGCCGCCGAGCAGGTCGTAATTCAGCATCTGGAGCACGAACTGATCCTGGGTTTCGGCCACGATGTCGGCGATGCCGCTGCGAATCGATGCCCACTGCCATGCGGCTCCGTTGCCGGCCTGAGCCCCGGCCGAGCGCAGGCGCTGCCATAGCGCGACGGCACGCCCGGCGTCGGAAAAGACCAGTTCGTAACGCGTTCCTGGCAGCCGCAACACCCAATCGGGCGCATCCGGTGCGCTCGCCGCGGCGGCGCCTACGAGACCGAAATCGGCATGCGGCAAGGCGACTTCTGCCGCGACCAGGGTCTGCGCAGCGCTCGCTCCGGTGAGGCCCAGGCGGATGAAACGCGCGCTGGGCGCGAGGCGCACTTTCGAGCGCAGCACGAACATCGACAGGCGCTTGGCGATGCTTGCCGCCGTGGATGCAGGGATCTGAAGCACAAACCCCTCCGGTGAGCGCCACAGCAGCAGGGTGGCCAGTACGCGGCCCTTGGGGCTGTTGTAGGTGGAGAGCTGGACGCGTTCCGGACCGAGCGCGGCCACATCGCTGCTCAACTGGCCGTGGAGAAACGCTGCCGCATCCGGGCCTACGGCTTCGATCACGGCGTAGCCCCCTGCGAGGTCGCAGACGACGCAACCAGAGTGCAGGTGCTGCAACTCGGAGCCTGCCGGGCTCACGGGCGCGCTCGTTCGAGCGGGCACCTGCGATGCCAGGAACCGTGCCCAATCGGAGCTCCCCGCGGGCGATTCTCCGCCTGCGGGAGGAAGGGGCGTTGCTGTTGCGCTGCACATGTGAAGGATTATACGCCGCAAGCGCTAGCACTTCGGTCATAGGGCGGGGCACTGGTCCGCGACCCAACGAGGGGATATGCTAAGGCCATATCGCCGGCGATGGGAGCGCCGGCCGCACTGCACCGACCCCACTTGCACGGCTGCCCGCCGAGATGCCGATATCGTCGAATCTGGCCATCGCACCCGAGTCCTTCTTCTGGTCGCTGGAAGCGATCAGCAGGGACCTGCGCCTGCCGTTCTCGCGCAACCTGCTGCTGCAGCGCTTTCCTCCGCCGTACGACATCGCCACCGTCCAGACCGCGGCGCGCGCAATCGGCGCCCGGGCCGAGCTCGGCAAGGTCAGCGTCCACGACATGCGCAGTGGCGAACCCGCCTGCTTCGCCCTCGTACGTGCCTCGCAGCAGCAGGGCTCGGATCCGCCGCTGCACGCAATGCCCGGAGCCGGTGCCGATTCCGAGGTGCTGCGCCTGATGCGCGTCGAGCGGATCGAGCACGACAACGTCGTGGTGCGCGAAAGCGCCGCGGAGCCGGTGAACCTCTCCCTGCAGGGTTTCAATGCGCTCTACACGGGCTACGCCCTGAGAACCGAGCCCGATGGCGCACGCGCGGAAACCGCGCACGACATCGATGCGCCGCCGCGACGATTCGGCTTGCATTGGTTCGTGCGCGAATTGTTGCGCTATCGCAGCGTGTGGCGCGACGTGCTACTGGCCGCGCTTTTCATCCAGCTGGTCGCTTTGCTCGTGCCCCTGCTCACGCAAGTCATCATCGACAAGGTCATCACGCATCGCACCCTCAATACGCTGCTCGTCATCGCCGCGGTGCTGGCGATGGCGACAGCGTTTTCGGCCGCGCTGTCGTGGATTCGCCAGCATCTGGTGCTGCATACCGGAACGCGCATCGACTCCGTTCTCGGTGCGCACGTGTTCGAGCATCTGTTGCGTCTGCCGGCGCGCTACTTCGAGCATCGGACCACCGGCGTGCTGGTCGCGCGCCTGCACGGCGTCGAAACCATCCGCGACTTCCTGGCCGGCGCGGCGCTCACGTTGCTGATCGATCTTCCGTTCATGTTCGTGTTTGCGGCGATCATGTACTACTACAGCCCGACCCTGACCGCGATCGCACTCGGCGTGCTGGCGTTGCTGGTGGCGCTGAGCCTCGGCGTCACGCCCGTCCTGCGCCGGCGCATCGATCGCCAGTTCCTGAGCGGTGCACGCCATCAGGCGTTCGTCACCGAATATCTGGCCGGCATCGAAACGGTGAAGTCTCTTCAGCTCGAAGGGCAACTGCAACGCCGTTTCGGCCGGCTGTTCGCCGACTACCTTGCGGCCGGTTTGGACGCTCGCCGGCTCGGCAATACCGTCCAGACGCTCGCCCATGCGCTGGAACAGTTGCTGTCGGCTGCGATCCTCTGCGTCGGCGCGTGGCTCGTCGTCTCGGGCGGCGATCTGACCATTGGCGGATTGGTCGCCATGCAGATGTTCGCGGGCCGGCTGACCGGCCCGATGCTGCGGGTGGTGTCGCTATGGCAGGAATTCCAGCAGGTGCACGTGAGCGTGCGCCGCCTCGCCGACGTCATGGATGTTCCGGCCGAGCCGGTCGTGGTCGCGCCGGCGCGCGCTGCCAGCGGGGCAGGGCGACTCGAATGCGGCGCGCTCGGGTTTCGCCACGACGGGCGCCCGTGGCTCATCCGCGATCTGTCGTTCACGATCGAGCCCGGCCAATGCGTGGCGTTGATCGGGGCATCCGGCACCGGTAAGAGCACGCTGGCGCGGCTGCTGCAAGGCTTCTACCTGCCGACCGAGGGATGCATCGCCATCGACGGCGTCGATATCACGCACATGGCGGCCAACGAGTTGCGCGGCTATTTCGGCATGGTGCCGCAGGAGAGCCGGCTGTTCTCGGGCACGGTGGTGCAGAACCTGCTGGATGCCAATCCGGGCGCCTCGTTCGCCGATGCCGTGGCGGCCTGCAAGGCCGCACGAGTGCACGCGGTGATCGAAGCCCTGCCGCAGGGCTACCTGAGCGCGCTCGGCGAGATGGGCACAGGTCTGTCCGGCGGCCAGAAGCAGCGGCTGGCGATCGCACGCGCGCTGCTCAAACGCCCGCGCATCCTGATCTTCGACGAAGCCACGTCGAGCCTCGATGGGGAGCTCGCTGCCGCGCTGGTCGAGACGATCAACAGCCTGCGCGGCGCCGTCTCCATCCTGTTCATCGCGCACGAATGCCCGCTCACCCTGCAGTGCGACCAGGTGATACGGCTGCCGGTCGACGGACGCGCGCATGCCTAGCCAGACAATCCGGCGCGAGAGCGCCGCAGCCTCTGCGCACAAGCGCGAGACCGACTACGAAACATTCGCGCCCGAGCGCCTGGTCGCTTTCGCCCGGCCGCCATCGCCTCTGCCCCGAATCACGCTCTATCTCATCGTCGCCATTCTTGCGAGTGCCGCGGCCGCCATCGTCTACGGCGAGATCGACGTCGTCGCGGTCGCGCCCGGCAAGCTCGTGCCGCAGTCGCTGTTGCGTATCGTGCAGCCTTCCGACTCGGGCGTGGTGCGGGAGATCCTCGTGCGCGAGGGCGAAGCGGTGCTGGAGGGCGAGGTGCTGTTCCGGATGGACACCGAGTTGTCCGAGGCCGACGGCCGCATCCTGGAAACGGAAATTGCGTTGCGACGCCTGCAGATCCGCAGGATCGACGCGGAGCTCTCCGGGGCAGCGTTCGAGCGCAGCGACGGCGATCGCGACGATCTCCACGCGCAAGTCCAGGCGCAGTTCTACGCCCGGCGCCGCGCCTTCGAGGATTCGCTCGCTGCCGAGCGTTCGGCCCTGGCGAAGGCGCAACAGGATCTGCGCAGCGCGCAGGAAATCGAGGCCAAGCTCAAGCGCACGGCCCCGATCTATGTCGAGCAGGAGAAGGCGTGGGAGAAGCTCGCCCGGGAAGGCTTCGCCGGCAAGCTGCTCGCGCTGGAACGGCGCCGCAGCCGGATCGAGAACGAGCAGGACTTGCAGGCGCAACGCGCTACGGTCATGAGCTCTCGGGCCGCCATCGCGATGTCGGAGCGGCGCATTGCGCAGCTTGCCTCCAACCACCGGCGCGAGTTGAACAACGAGCGAGTGGAAGCCCAGGCGCAGCTCGAGCGCTTGCAGGAGGATCTTACGAAGCAGGCGCATCGCAGCGGCCAGCTCGAATTGCGGGCACCGTCCGCCGGCGTCATCAAGGATCTCGCCACCCACAGCACGGGAACGGTCGTGGCGCCGGCAACCATTCTTGCCACCATCGTGCCACGCAACGAGCCGCTGGAGGCCGAGGTATGGGTGAGCAACCTGGACGCCGGCCGTGTCGCGCCCGGTGCTCCGGTGCGATTGAAGCTCGCAGCTTTCCCCTATCAGCGCTACGGCATGCTGGAGGGCAGCGTGCGTCACATGAGCGCGGATGCGACGGAGCGCCCGGATCCCGCGAACGGGGGCGCCGTGGGGCTTTACTACCGGGCGCTGGTCAGCATCGATCGCGCATCCGCGCCGGTCGGACTCGACCCGCAACGGCTGGTCTCCGGCATGCAGCTGGCTGCCGAGATTCATCTCGGCACGCGCACGCTGTTCGAATATCTGCTTTCGCCGGTGCGGCGAACGCTGAGCGAAGCGGGACGCGAGTCGTGAGCGTAGGCGGCGAACGTGAAATTCCTGCTTTGCGCGTCGAATTGCGCGCATCCCGCGCACTGGCGTGCGCGCTGGCGCTCGCACATGCAGCCGCGGCAGGGGCGGCGATGGTGGCGCTGCCGCAATGGTATGCACGCGTGCTGGCGGGCGTGGCGTTGCTCGCAAACGCCTGCTGGACGTTGCGCCGCCATGCCTTGCTGCGCGCCCCCGGTGCCGTGGTCGCGCTCGACTTTCGTGGCGAGTGCGAATGCTCGATCGCGCGGCGCGACGGAAGCCGCCTCGGGTGCCGCGTCCAGGGCTCGTCGTATGTGTCGACCTGGCTCGTCGTGCTGCACCTGGAAGAGCCGGGCCGGCGCCTGCTTCGCTACGTCGTGCTGGCGCCGGACAGCGTCGCGCCCGATCGATTGCGGCGCTTGCGCGTGCGACTGCGTTGGGCAAGTCCGTACGATGCGGGCATCGCGGCAAGGAACGCTCCGCTATAATCGCCGCCCATGCTGGGCATAATCGGGGGCAGCGGAGCGGGCAGGTTGGCGGTGCTGGAAAGCGCGCGCCTGCAGGCGATCCACACCCCGTATGGCGAGCCTTCCGCAGCGCTTACCTTCGGGCGGCTGCGAGGCCGCGAAGTCGTCTTTCTCGCGCGCCACGGCTACGGCCACACGATTCCACCGCACGCGGTCAACTACCGGGCCAATATCTGGGCTCTGGCGCAGCAGGGCGTGCGTGCGATCGTCGCGCTCGCCGCGGTCGGCGGCATACGCGCGGATCTGGCGCCGGGCGCCATCGCCGTTCCGTCCCAGATCATCGATTACACCTACGACCGACGCGCGACCTTCTTCGACGGGTCCGACGGCCAGGTCAGCCATATCGACTTCACCGAGCCCTATACGCCGTCGTTGCGCGCGGCGTTGCTGCAAGCCGGCCGCAATGCCGAGGAACCGATCGTCGACGGTGGCGTCTATGCCGCCATGCAGGGTCCGCGTCTGGAAACGGCGGCCGAGATCGATCGCCTGGAGCGCGACGGGGCCGACATGGTCGGGATGACGGGCATGCCCGAAGCGGCGCTTGCGCGCGAGGCGTCGGTGGCTTATGCGACGCTTGCAGTCGTGGCGAACTGGGCGGCGGGACGCGCCTCGAGCCGCAGCGGGATCGTGGTGGCGGACATCGACACGGTGCTCGATGCCGCAATGGCGCGGGTGGCCCGGATATTGATGCAGCTCGAGGTGCCGGATGGCGGTGAGGTCCGTACTTAGGATGGGAAGTCCGCTCCTGCTGGAGCGATCGCAGGAGGTCACGCAGTTTGGCACGGCCGAGCTCGATGCCTTGCTCACCGACATGCTCGATACGATGGAGGCGTTGAACGGCGCCGGGCTCGCCGCGCCGCAGATCGGGGTGCCGCTACGGGTCGTGATCTTTGGCGTCAAGCGCAATCCCCGTTACCCCGATGCCGAGGAAGTGCCGTACACGGTGCTGATCAATCCCGAGATACGCCCCCTGGGCGACGAAATGGAGGAAGGCTGGGAAGGCTGCTTGAGCGTTCCCGGCATGCGCGGGCTGGTGCCGCGCTACCGCCGCATTCACTACAAGGGCTCGGACCAGTACGGCAGCCCGATCGAGCGCGACGTTGCGGACTTCCATGCGCGCGTGGTGCAGCACGAGTGCGACCACCTCGACGGCATCCTGTACCCGATGCGCATCGACGACCTGCGCAATTTCGGCTTCACCGAGGTGCTGTTTCCGGGCGAGCCGCCGCTCGACGAGTAAACGGCTCGCCACGCTGCTGTAAGCAGCCTCGTCCACTACTGCTGTAAGCAGCCTCGCCCCCGCTGCCGTAAGCAGCCTCCTGCGCTACTCGATCTGCAGGGCCTGCACCAATTCGCTCTCCAGGCGCACCGCGGTGCGGGTGTCCTTGAGCGCCGAGCCGGTGATGAGGAAGGTATCTTCCACGCGCTCGCCCAGCGTATTGATCTTGGCCGAATGCAGGCTGATGTCGTAGCGCACCAGCACCAGGGCGATGCGATAGAGCAGGCCGGGGCGATCGCCGGAGATCACGCTCAGCACCATATAAGTGCCGCGCTCGTCGGGCTGCAGCTCGATTTCGGGGCTTATCGGGAAGTGCCGCACCCTGCGGCTCAGCCGGCCGTTGGCGGGCGGCTCCAGCGGCGCGCGCTGCTCCAGGCGCTGCGCCAGCTCGTGCTCGACGAAGCTCATCACGTCGCGATAGTTCGCGTCCCGCCCCTGCGGATCGAGGATGATGAAGCTGTCCAGGGCGTAACCGTGGCGCGTGGTATGGATCTTCGCTTCGGCGATACTGAAGCCCGCGCAGCTGAAGAAGTTGCAGATGCGCGCGAACAGCTCCTCCTGGTCGGGCGTGTAGATCAGCACCTGCAGTCCCTCGCCGATCGGCGCCAGGCGCGCCTTGACGACGGGGACGGGGCTGTCCACGCGGTAATTGAGCAGGCGCGTATGCCAGGCGATCTCCTGGGCGTCGTGGCGCAGGAAATACGACGTGTCGAGCTGCGCCCAGAGCCTCTCGTGCGCATCGTCCGGAATCGCGTACAGACGCAGCCGCGACAATGCTTCCGCCTGGCGGGTCTCCACGCTCGATCGGCGCGTCACATGCTCGCCGGCAAGCACGCGCCGCGTGGCCCAGAACAAGTCCTCCAGCAACTTGGCTTTCCAGCCGTTCCAGACCTTGGGACTGGTGCCGCGGATGTCGGCCACCGTGAGCAAGTAGAGCGCGACCAGGTGCCGATCGTCGCCGACCATGCGGGCGAATGCCCGCACCGTCGCCGGATCGCTGATGTCCTGTTTTTGCGCCGTGGCCGACATGCGCAGATGGTGCTGCACCAGCCAGGCGACCAGATCGACATCTTCCGCGCACAGCCCGTGATCGCGGCAGAAGCGCCGCGCATCGACCGCGCCGAGCTCGGAATGATCGCCGCCGCGGCCCTTGGCGATGTCGTGGAACAGCCCCGCGAGGTAGAGCACTTCCGGCCGCTCGAAGTCGCTGATGAGGCGGCTGCACAGGGGATACTCGTGGGCGAGCTCCGGCACGGTGAAGCGGCGCAGGTTGCGCACGACCTTGAAGATATGCTCGTCCACCGTGTAGACGTGGTACAGGTCGTGCTGCATCTGGCCCACGACGCGGCCGAAGGCGGGAATGTAGCGGCCGAGGATGCCGTACTCGTTCATCCGCCGCAGCTCGCGGATGAGCCGGGGATTGCGCAGGATCGCCATGAAGCGGGCGCGGTTCACCGCATCCCTGCGAAAAACCGCATCGATGCGCCGGCGCGCACGCCACAGCGCCCGCAGCGTGCTTGCCCGCATGCCCTTCAGCTCGTGGTGCTCCTGCAGCAGCGCGAAGCCTTCGAGGATCGCCCTCGGCTCGCGCTCGAACAGGTCCTCGGTGGCCGCCTCCAGCAGCTCGTTGCGTGCCACGAAGCGCTCGTTGATCACTTCCGGGGCCTCGGTACGCTGGGGGAAAATGCGCGCGGCCACGTTCTGCTGCACGATCGTGTTGAGCTGCCGCACGGCGTTGGCGGTGCGGTAGAGCGTCTGCATCAGCTGTTCGCTCGCACGCCGCGTCGCGCCATCTTCCAGGCCCAGCTCGCGCGCGAGCGCGCTCTGGTAGTCGAACAGCAGCCGATCCTCGCGCCGGCCGGCCAGGTAATGCAGCCGGATGCGGATATCGCTCAAGCCACGCTCGAGGTTTCCCAGCTGGCGGGCTTCGGCCGGGATCACCAGGGCGCTCGTCACCATTGCTTTCCACGTGCTGCCCAGGCCACTCGCGCGCGCGATCCACAGCAAATGGTGCAGATCGCGCAGGCCACCCGGAAACTCCTTCAGGTTCGGCTCGAGGTTGGTATCGAGGAAACGTTCGTGGCGCTGGCGTTGCTCGAGCTGCTTGGCCTTGCAGAACATCTGCGGATCGAGCGCGGCCTGGAACTCGTGCTCGAAGCGGCGATAAAGCCGGCCGTCGCCGCAAAGCCAGCGCGCCTCCAGCAGGCTGGTCTGCACCGTGATGTCCTGCAAGGCGAGCTCCACGCACTGCCCCGGGGTGCGCACGCTGTGGCCGACCTCCAGCCCGATATCCCAGAACGTGCCGATCAGGCCCTCGATGCGCGGGTCGTGTGCGCAGGAATCGTCGGGCTCCACGAGGATCAGCAGATCGATGTCCGAGCAGGGAAACAGCGCGCCGCGCCCATAGCCGCCGACGGCGACGAGCGCACTGCGCGCCGGATGCGGCAGGCGGCGCCAGGCGTGCACCAGGACGCGGTCCACCAGCCGGCTGTGCGCGGCGAGCAGGGTGCGCGGCGAAGCATGGCGGCGATAGGCCGCGCGCAGTTGCTCCCTGCCTTGCTTGAGGCTGCGGCGCAGGAGCGCTACGTCGTCTTCGGCGCTGGACGCCGGCGTGGCGACATCGAGCGCGAGCGCGTCGGTCATGGTGGTCTCACTGTGCGGTTGCGGGCGCCGGAGCTGGCGGTGTTCCCGCCGACACGGTCAGCACCTCATGACCCGCCGAGGTGACCAGCACCGTGTGCTCCCATTGCGCCGACAGGCTGTGGTCCTTGGTGACCACGGTCCATCCATCCGCCAGCTGGCGCACCTCGGGCCGGCCGGCGTTGATCATCGGCTCGATGGTGAAGATCATCCCGGGCTCGAGGCGCATCCCGGTGCGCGGGCGACCGTAGTGCAGCACCTGCGGCTCCTCGTGGAAGCGCCGGCCGATGCCATGGCCGCAGAATTCGCGCACGACCGAAAAACCGGCGCGCTCGGCATGCGTCTGGATGGCGTGCCCGATGTCGCCGAGGCAGGCGCCGGGGCGCACCATGCGAATCCCCAGCCACATGCACTCGTAGGTGATCTCGCACAGCCGCCGCGCCTGGATGGGGGGCTCGCCGACGTAATACATGCGGCTCGAATCGCCATGATAGCCGTCGGCGATCACGGTCACGTCGACATTGATCACGTCGCCCGCCTTGAGCTTCTTGTCTCCCGGAACGCCGTGGCAGACGACGTGGTTGACCGAGGTGCAGACCGATTTCGGGAACGGCTTGTAGCCGGGGGGTGCGTAGTTCAGCGGGGCCGGGACCGTACGCTGAACCTCGGTCATGTACTCGTGGCACAGCCGATCGATCTCGTTGGTCGTCACGCCCGGCCGGATATGCGGCGTGATATGGTCGAGCACTTCCGCGGCGAGCCGGCCGGCGACGCGCATCTTCTCGATCTCGGTGGGTGTTTTGATGGTGACAGCCATGGCACGGGTCGGATAAACCAAAAACTATAGACCAAGCGGCACGACCGGTCCATGGTTGCAGAGGCCCGCGCACGCCTCGCCGGGATGGGCGCAGCGCAGGCAAGCTGCTACACTGCAAGGTTAATTCGTCCCCCTCGGCAACCCGCCCGGGCGGGCGGAAATCGCGCCTTCGGCCGCGTCAAGGGTGCCCGCATGCGGGTTCTTGTGCCGGGGGTCAGTATCAACCCTGATCAGGAGTATCGAATGTCCGTCACGATGCGTGAAATGCTGGAGGCCGGCGTGCACTTCGGCCACCAGACCCGGTTCTGGAACCCCAAGATGTCGCCGTACATCTTCGGCAGCCGCAACAAGATTCATATCGTCAACCTGGAAAAGACCCTGGTGATGTACAACGAGGCGCTCACCTACGTGCGCCAGTTGTCCTCCCGCCGCGGCAGCGTGCTGTTCGTCGGCACCAAGCGCCAGGCGCGCGACACCATGCGCGAGGAGGCGCTTCGCTGCGCTTCGCCCTATGTCGACCACCGTTGGCTCGGCGGCATGCTGACCAACTACAAGACAGTCAAGCAGTCGATCAAGCGCCTCAAGGACATGGAGGCCATGATCGAGGACAAGTCGGTCGACAAACTGACCAAGAAGGAAGGCCTGCAGTTCCAGCGCGACATGGCGAAGCTCGAGCGCAGTCTCGGCGGCATCAAGGACATGTCGGCGCTGCCCGACGCGATGTTCGTGATCGACGTGGGCTACCACAAGATCGCGATCCAGGAAGCGACCAAGTTGAACATCCCCCTCATTGCCGTGGTCGATACCAACCATACGCCCGACGGCGTTCAGTACGTCATTCCGGGCAACGACGACTCGAGCCGTGCGATTCGGCTGTATGCCCGCGGCGTGGCGGATGCGGTCATCGAAGGCCGCAGCATGGTGAGTCGCGAGCCGGTCGGCGACGAGTTCGTGGAAGTCGAAGCCGAAGAAGAGGCGAACGAGGAACGCTAGGGCGCAGGCGCTGCAGCCGGCTGGCGCAGGTTACACGCGGAAATCGGAGCAGGCAAGTAGACGCGAATCGGAGCAGATATGGCAGAGATCACCGCAGCGATGGTGAAGGAACTGCGCGAGGCCACGGGCCTCGGCATGATGGAATGCAAGAAGGCGCTGACCGAGGCGGACGGCGACATCAAGAAGGCGGAGGAGATCCTGCGCATCAAGAGTGGGGCGAAGGCCTCCAAGGTGGCGGGACGCGTTGCCGCCGAAGGCGTCATAGCAGCGTATGTGGGCGCCGATGGGCGCGCGGGTGCGCTGGCCGAGGTGAACTGCGAAACCGATTTCGTTGCCAAGGATGCGGCGTTCGCGCAGTTCGCCCGGGCGGTGGCGCAGGTGGCGGCCGATAAAGGAATCTCCGAGCCCGAAGTGCTGAGCCAGGAGCAGCTGCCGAGCGGCGAGACGGTCGAAGCCGCGCGCCATGCGCTCGTCTCCAAGCTGGGCGAGAACATGAACCTGCGCCGGCTTGCGACCGTGAAGGCGCAAGGCCGGCTTGCCTCGTACCTGCACGGCACGCGCATCGGCGTCCTGGTCGACTATAGCGGTGGAGACGACACCCTGGGCAAGGATCTGGCGATGCATATTGCGGCCTCCAAGCCGGTTGCGCGTTCGCGCGACGAGGTCCCGGCGGAGTTGATTGAAAGCGAGCGCACGATCGCGCGTGCGCGGGCGGTGGAAGCCGGTAGGCCGGAGAACCTGCTGGAGAAGATCGCCGAAGGTGCGGTCAACAAGTATCTGGCGGAGAACACGCTGCTGGGTCAGAACTTCGTCAAGGACGACAAGCAGACGGTGGAGAAGCTCCTCAAGGCCAAAGGCGCGACGGTGCACGCGTTCCACGTGTTCGTCCTCGGCGAAGGCATCGAGAAGAAGAAGTCGGATTTCGTCGCGGAGGTGATGGCGGCAGCGGGTCAAGCGTGAACTCGGATATCTCGCTCGTGCAGGCGCGTGGCGTTGAGACGGATGCCGCCGCAG
>JBOIEI010000024.1:0-3671 GCA_050741055.1 Burkholderiales bacterium
GTTTCTCGCCCCGTCGCGCCCGGCTCCGTTACGGCGACTGATGAGCCCGCTCGCCGGCCGGATCGCAACGCGGCTCGATGTTGTGTTCGAAGACGTGCTGGCGCGCGTGCCGGAATTGCGCGTGGCCAGCGACCAACCGGCGCTGGCGGGCGGCTGGTTTCGTCGCATCGAGCTGCGCAAGAACGCCGCCTGAGCGATGTTCCGGACTAGCGCTTGTCCTCGCTGTTCTTGTCGTGCCCGTTCTTGTCCTGCCCGTTCTGGTGGTGCCCGGGCTGCGGCGGGGAATCTTCTTCGCGCCGCCGCGACGAACCCATGGTGAGCCAGACGATCAGCACCAGCAGGCAGAGCGCAACGAAGGCTTCGAGGGCAATAACCCACATGGTTGATGAGCGAGGACGGTTGTCGCTGGTGGAAGGCACGCTCGGCGCAAGCGTGCGCCGCGCGAGCCGGCACTTTAGTCGATCCGCGCGCACAAGCCAATCGGACTTGCGTTTGCTCGTACTGCTGCTCGTGCTGGTTGGCACCGCCTGCAGCATGCAGCCGCCCGCGAGCGAACCGGCGCCGAAACCCCCGGCCGGCGAAACGGGTGCGCCAAAAGCGCCGCCGGCTGCGAAGCGCCCGGTCACGGAACCGGGCGGCGAACCGGTCGCACCGAAGACGCCGCCGCTCGCGCAACCGGCCGAGCCCGGTCAGACGACGAAATCGTCCGCGTTCGCTGCTGCCGGATTCGACGATCTGCCCGGGTGGAAGCATGACGACCATGCCTCGGCACTAGCCGCCTTCGTGCGCGGATGCGAAGCCTTGGCCACGCGCGAAGCCTGGCGTGCTGCGTGTATGGCGGCCCGCAAGGTGCCGCGTGCGAGTCCTGCGGCCGCCCGGCGCTATTTCGAAGCGCATTTTCTTCCATACCGCGCGCTGAACGAACAAGGCGGCGACGAAGGGCTCGTCACTGGTTACTACGAACCGCTGCTGCACGGCAGCCGCAAGCCTTCGGCGCGGTATCGCTTTCCGCTGTATGGCGTACCCGACGATTTGCTCGTGGTCGACCTGTCCGAGCTGCACCCCGAGCTCAAGGGACGGCGCGTGCGCGGACGCCTCGAAGGCCGGCGCGTGGTGCCCTACTACTCGCGCGCGCAGATCGAAAACGGGCAGGCGCCGTTCGACGCCAAGGTGCTCTACTGGGTGGACGATCCGATCGACCTGTTCTTCCTGCAAGTGCAGGGCTCCGGCCAGATCCGCCTGGATGGTGGCGAGCGGGTGCGGATCGGCTACGGCGACCAGAACGGGCATCCCTATCGCTCCATCGGCCGGTTCCTGATCGACCGCGGCGAGCTTGCGCCCGACAAGGCGTCGATGCAGGCCATCAAGGAATGGGCACGAAAGAATCCCGACAAGCTGCCCGAGGTGCTGCAGCACAACGCGAGCTACGTCTTCTTTCGCGAGCTCGCGCCGGACTTGCCCGGGCCGCTCGGAGCGCTCGGCGTGCCGGTCAGCGCCGGCCGATCGCTCGCCGTCGATCCACGCCATGTTCCGCTCGGCGCGCCGGTGTATCTGGCGACGACCTGGCCGAATACGCAACGTCCGTTGCAGCGGCTCGTGATGGCGCAGGATACGGGCAGCGCGATTCGCGGTCCGATTCGCGGCGATTACTTCTGGGGCTATGGCGACCAGGCCGGAGTGCAAGCCGGGCGCATGCGCCAGAGCGGTCGCATGTGGGTGCTGTTGCCACTTGGCGTTTCCCCCGAGCGCCTACTGCCGCCCTAGCCGGGACGGACAACGAAGCGCACGCGGCTGCGCACCGCGCGCCCATCCTTGATGGCGGGCGAAAACTTGAGCGCGCTGCACAGCTCGGCTGCTGCCGCCGTGAAAAGCCCGACCGGCTTGACCGCGAGCACGGTGGCCTGGTTGACGGTCCCCAGCTCGTCGATCATGAGCTCGTAGGTCACTTCGCCGGTTGCGCCGTGTGGGTAGCAGGCGTCCGGCCGAGTCAGGGGCGCGGGCGGGCGATCGAGCGCGGTGATGGCATAGTAGGCCGAGTCGGGGGCAAGCGGCGCTTGCGCACCGGTTGCGGCGTTGCTGGCCTGGTCATTCCCGAGCGGCGCGGGCGCGCTCGCCGTCAGCAGCGGTTCGTGCGCGTGCGCCGTCTGCGACGCGGCGCGGAAGCTCGTGGCCGGCCTTTCGGCCACTGCCTGCATTGACGCCAAGGCGGCCGATGCCAGCGGCGGCTCCGGCTCGGCCGGCCGCTCGGCCGGTTCGATCCGCGCCTCGATCGGCATCCCGGGTGCTGTCGAAACGCTCGGTGGCCCGGCCCGAATCGCCAGGATCACCCCGGCATGCACTACGGCCGAGAGCGCCAGGGCAAGCGCGAGGCGCCGGGCCGTATCGGCATCGAAGCTTGCATCCAACGCGATCCGCGGCATGAGCTGCCGTATGCCGTCAGCTGCCGGGACGCCCCGACTGACTCGCTACCTCGAGCAGCTTGCTGAGATCGGCGGCGGGCAGCGTGCCCGGTACGCGGCTGCCGTCGGCAAAAATCAGGGTCGGCGTGCCCTTGATGCCTTTGTCCTGACCATACTGCACCAGTTTTTCCAGCGGCGCATCGCAATTCGCTGCCGCTTTGGGCGCGATGTCCTTCAGCATGAGATCGGTCCACGCCTTGGCGCGATCCTTCGAACACCAGACCGCGCGCGCCTTCTCCACCGAGTCGTTGGACAGTATGGGAAAAAGGAAGACGTGCAGCGTCACGTCCTTGACGTTCGCCAGCTCCTGCTCGAGGCGCTTGCAATAGGGACAATTCGGATCGGTGAAGTAGGCGAGCTTGCGCTTGCCGTTGCCGCGCACGACCTTGAACGATTGCTGCAGCGGCAGCGAATCGAACGGGATCGCCTGCAGCTTGCGCAGCCGCTCGGCGGTGAGGTCGGTGCGGGTCTTGACATCGACCAGGCGGCCTTCCGCGATGATGTAGCTCACGTCCTTGTCGGTGTAGATGATGACGCCGTTGGCGAACACCTCGTAGATGCCCGGCAGCGGAGTGCGCACGACGCTTTCGACGGCAATGCCGGGATAGCGCGCCTGCATGCTCTTGCGCACCTCGGCTTCGTTGGCGCTCGCGATCCCGCTTGCCAGCAACGCCGCGAACATACAGGCCCACACGATCGATCGTTTCAACTCAGGCTCCTTATGCCGCGCCCTTCAAGCGAGCGCGTGCTCGACGAGAATATTCTTCAGCGGCACGATTGCATTGGTGAACTGCAGCCCCGTGTTGCGCAGCCAGCTTGCGCCGTATGCGCGCGTGGCGAACAGCCGCTGCAGTCCGTCCGTGGTCCACTGCATCGCCGCGACCGGCTCACGGCGCGCGCGCGCATAGCGGCGCAGCAGCCGGTGGTCGCCGCAATCGTCCTGCGGTCCGCGTTCGCGTAGCACGCGGGCCAGCTCGCACGCATCCTGGAAGCCGAGATTCAAGCCCTGCCCGGCAAGCGGATGGACCACGTGCGCGGCATCGCCGAGCAGCGCCAGGCGCGGGCGCACGGTCTGCGCGACCCGCAGTAGGTGCAAGGGAAAAGATCGGGGCGGCGTCACCAGGCGCATAGCGCCTAAGGCGTGACGGCAGGCCGTCGCGACCTCGTGTTCGAAATCGTGCGGTTCGTGCGCCAGCAGACGCGCGGCGTGAG
>JBOIEI010000025.1:0-3290 GCA_050741055.1 Burkholderiales bacterium
ACTCCCCACTGCGTCCGGTGAACTTCGCTTTCTTCAAGGTGACGGCGGCCTGCTCGAAGCGGCTGCGCAGCAACGCCACCTCTTCGGCCGATTTCGCGGCCGATGGATCGGGCGCATCGCCCCCGCCCGCGATGCCGTCGAGCAGTTTCCTGTTCGCCTGCCGCGCCGCGAGCAGGCGCCCGAGCTCGATGCCGAGCCAGACGCCGGCCACCGCGATGATGACGATCAGGCGCACGCTGGCGCGCTCCAGCGGTCGCACGTTGAAGATCGCGATCGCCGGCCCGATGAACCACACCACCAGGGCGATCGCCAGCACCATGAGGGTGCCGAGGAACCACCGATTCTTGATCAGCTTGCGCATGGAATGCCACTACCGGGGCGCGCAGCCCCGCGCCTGGGTCTATTGCAAGGACTCCCCCGACCGGAGTCGCGGACGCTGCGGGCCGCAACTGCAGTTCTGCTGCGGGCCGCAACTGCAGCTCTGCTGCGGGCCGCAACTGCAGCTCTGCTGCAGGTCGCAACTGCAGCTCTGCTGCGGGTCGCAACACATGAACGCCTCATTGTTCGGCCACTTTGAGAATGATCTCCACCCGCCGGTTGAGCGCGCGGTTGGCCGGCGTATCGTTGGGAGCGATGGGCTCGGAATCGGCTCGGCCTTCCGCCTTCATGCGGCCGGGATCGGTTACCGTCTTGTTCATCAGCCGCAGCACCGAGGTGGCGCGCTCCTGCGACAAGTGCCAGTTCGACGGGAAGCGGGCAGAGTGGATCGGCTGGCTGTCGGTGTGCCCGGTAATGACCACCTGCCCCGGAACTTCGTTGAGCGCTTCGCTGATCCGGCGCAGCAGCCCCTCGGCCTTGGGCTCGACCGAGGCGGCGCCGGAATCGAACAGGCCGTCGCCGCGGATGCGCACGAGGCTGGTCGTTTCCGTTTCGATCACTTCCACCAGGCCCTGCTTGATCTCCTCGGCGAGGAAGCGGCTCAGCCGCGGCGGCACCGGCTTCGGCACCACCGTGACCTGCGGCGCGGGCGGCGCCGGCGCCTTCAACGCGGCCAAAGCCGAGAACGCCGCGTCGGAGCGCTGGTTGATGCTCAGGCTCAACCAGAAGAACACGCCCGCCAGCACCAGTGCAGCTACCGCAGCCGATACCCACAGCGGCAGAAACCGGACGGTGCGCCCGATGCTCGTCTGCAGCCCTTTCCAATGCAACGACAGTGCAGTCTCGGCATCACCGCGCTGGCGCCGGATCATGTGGTAGAGCCGCTCGCGCACTTCCTCGAGCTGCGCTCTGCCGTTGTCGGCGACCCGATAGCGGCCCTCGAACCCGAGCGCGAGGCACACGTACATCAGTTCCAGCAGCGCAAGGTGCCTCGCCGGATCCTCGGCCATCTTGCCGAGCAGCAGGAAGAACTTCTCGCCACCCCAGGTCTCGCGATAGAGCGTGACCAGCAGGCTCATGCGCGCCCACTGCCCGGAATGCCCCCAGGGCGTGAGCGAGATCGATTCGTCGACCAGGGTGCACAGCGCGTACTTCGCGGCCTGGATGTGCTCCTCCGGCAACGCGTTCGCGCGCGCGGACTTCTCGAACTCGCTCACCTGGCGCAGCAACAATTCGCGCAAGCCGTTCACGTCGGAATAGGACACCGACGAGCGCAGCTGCGGGACGAGCGAAAGGATCGGGTTCGCGGCCGCCACCAGTGCATTGATGCCCGCCAGCGCAGCGAGATCCATGGTGTGCGATTCGGCCGCCTCGACGGTGGCCTCGGTCTGCAGCGCGGAGCGCTGGAAGACCTTGCGCCCTTGCGGTCTTGCGATGATGGTCGCGTCCGAATCTTCGTTCGGCAGACTGGCCTCGGTCACGGCACGTCTCGCTTGTCAGCGTCCATCGAGCTTCGGTATCTCATGACAGCTCGTCCTGTCTTGCCGCCTTGTCCGTCAGGCACCGCCGCGGATCGCCCACAGCTGCACCTTGAGCTCGGGAAAGTCGCCGGCCACGTGCATCACGAGCATTCGCGACGCTTCCAGATCCTTCCAATAGTCGACCGGATCGCTCGGCCGGCGGGTTTTGTCGAGCTCGAAGTAAGTGTAGCCGGCGTGATATGGAATTTGCCGCGGGGCCACCGGCAGCGGCCGCAGCGGGATGCCCGGAAGCTGCGATTCGACCAGCGCGCGGATGCGTTCGCGCGAACCGATCTGCGCCTCGCGCGGAAAGCGGGCGCGCAGCATTTCCGGCGGCATTTGCGCGTTCACGGCAAGCACGAACACGGCGTTGCGCAGCAGTTCCACATCCTGCACCCGGCCGACGAAGTAGCCTTGGGAGACATCTTCGAGCGGAATCGCCAGTGCCGATGCTTCCAGTATCGCGGTCAAACCCATGCGAACTTCTTCCATGACCGGCCGGAACGTCTCCCACAATGCCGCTTGCCGATAGGGTTCGAACTCCGGCGCGCGCTTGTCCTTGCGCGCGAAAGTCGCGAGCTCGCCGGCCAGAGCGACCAGCGGGCGATAGAACTCTTCGGGATGCAGCGGCGCGCGGTTGCACAGATGTTCGAGCACGGGCTGCATGCGGTTGCACAACTGCAACAGAAGGAAATCGGCAAACTCGGCAACGCCTTGCGTTCCCGGGCGTGCGATGCGCTCCGACAGCGCCTGCACGCGATGGCGCAGCAGCCCGTACACTTCCTTCACGCAGTCGAACAGCTTCGGCGCGGCACGGCAATCGAGCACCGGCGGATAGTATTCCTCGTCCAGTACCACGCGTCCGTCGGGACGTTTCTCCACCACCCGCGCCACGCCCAGGCTGGCATAAGCGCCCGACAGATCCTGCTCCAGGCGCAGCGAAAGATTCAGACGCCCGACCTTGAGCTCGGCCGTGCTGTCGAGCTCCGCAATGGCATCGCGCGCTTCGAAGTCCGCAGTGAAGTAGCGCACCAGCGCGTTCGCGGGCGTACGCTCGAGTCCCAGCGCGCCCATCCCCGGCCGGTGCACCGGCACGGCCAACACGACCAGCGCGTCCTTCGCGCCGTCCGGGACGTCGAGCGGCGTCGGGATATCGCAATCGCGCGGGATATCGAACGGCGTACCGTCGGGCAGTATTCCGCTTGCAGCCGACAGGCCCAGCTTGCCGAGCTTGGCAAGCTCCTGATCGATGGCGAGCTGGGCAAATCCGTACGCATACGCCAGCAGATGGCTCGTCGTATCGCGCAGCAGCTTTTCCAGGAAGCGTTCGGATTGCTGGAAATGTTGCGGCCGCAGGAACAGGCCCTCGGTCCACGCGACGCGGTTGCTATC
>JBOIEI010000026.1:0-5710 GCA_050741055.1 Burkholderiales bacterium
CTTGCGCCGGTCAGCATGCCGACCATGGTGAGCGCCAGCAGGATCAGCATGAGCTGCTCGGCGAAGCCGATGCCGAGGATGATCGGGCGCGCGAACTGGATGGCGAGCGTGAGGATGAAGGCGCCGAACAGGCCGCCGATGAGCGATGCCGAGAACGCGGCCCCCAGCGCGCGCGCGGCCTCGCCTCGCTTCGCCAGCGGGAAACCATCCATGATGGTCGCCTGCGACGAGGAGCTCCCGGGTATGCCCATGAGCACCGCGGGGAAAGTATCCGAGGTGTTGTTGACCGCGAGCAGCCCCACCATCATGGCGAGCACCGGCCCCGGATCCTTGCCGAAGACGAATGGCAGCATCAGCGACAGCATCGCCGTGCCGCCGAGACCGGGCAGGATGCCGATCATCAGACCGAGCGTCGTGCCCACCAGCAGATACGCCAGGTGTTCGAAGCTCAGAAGAGTTACGAGTGCCTGCAGGAGATCGCCGAGCATTTACCGGATCGTCGTGTTGTACGTTGTGTTGGAGTAATTCTTGATCCAGCTCGCGATGATACCCATCTGCGGCAGCGTGTTCCAGGCGTCACGGCCCGGCGCCGAAGGATTCGCGGCGGACGCAGGCGCCCCATCGAGCGCCCGCGCAGCACGCCGTGCCGCACGCTTCACGGAACTTACCTCCCGTTATGTCTGCCCATTCCCTTCTGTTGCGACCGCGGCGGCCCGGCTGAAGCGCGAACCGTGCGCGCCGCGGCATTCTACTGCACTGTCACGTCGTGCGAGGTCTTGAGATAACCCTTGATCCATTGCCACGACTCGGGCGAGAACGTGGTCGCGTCCTTGATGATGGGACGGCCCGCATCGCCGATGAACTGGGGGTAGCCCTCGATCACCATTCCGGCGCTTTTCTCGAACTCCGGATCGTCCAGCATCTTCTTCACCGCCGATTGCCATACGGCCTGCACCGGCTTGGGGGTGCCGGTCGGCAGATACAAGCCCTTGTTCAGCATGACGAGCATCTTCATGACCGAGAGCCATGCGTCGTAGCCCTGTCCCGAAGGCTTCTTGCCATGCATCGTCTCGTACGCTTCGGCGAAGCTCGGCAGGTCGGCGAAATTCGGATCGCGCACGAGCTGGCCCTTGTCGTCGAGCACGCCGAGCGCGTAAAGCGGCACCGCTTTGCCCGCCTTCACCAGCTGATGTGCCCCTTTCAGGTAGCCCGGCGTGGAATCGTAGTTGATATTCATCTCGCCGCGCTCGAAGGCGAGCCGCACGGGGCCCCGGTTCATTCCCCAGACGTACTTCGGCTTCAGGCCCAGCAGCTCGAAGGTTAGGATCGCCCGCAGCTCCGCGGATCCTGCGCTCTGACCGCCGAACACCAGTTGCTTGCCCTTGAGCTTGGCCACGTCCCTCGTACCGGTTACGCCGAGCGAGGTCGAGGCGTACACCACGGCCCCCTGGGGCGAGAGCAATATGGGCTCCCACTTGTCCAGCTGGTAGTCGACCTTGGATTTCTGAAACACGAAATTGGCGACCGTTGAAGCCGATGCAGCGATGATCTCCAGGCCGTCGGGCTTCGCGCGCGACTGGAACTGATTGGCCCCCGGGATGCCGCGGGCGCCGGGAACGTTGCGCACCACGATCGTCGGGTTGCCCGGCAGGTGCTTCTCCAGATGCGGTGCCAGGGCGCGAACATAGACATCGGTTCCGCCGCCGGGTGCGAACGGCACGATGACTTCGATGCGCTTGCCCGCGAAACTGACGTCTTCGGCGGCCGCCGTCGCCGCTGACGTGATGCCCAATGCCGCAAACGCAGTCAAGCATGCTGCGCGCTGAAGCGAAAGCTTCTTCATCGCTGTCTCCTCCTCCATAGTCGTGTCGGGCCGTACGCGCTGCCCGGCGCTCACTATATAGACTGCAAGCGCAAAGTAAACAGGACGAATCGAAGCGCCGGCGACTGCGAGCCTTGTCACTTGCGGAAGCGTCAAAAGTTGTTCCGGGCCGTACGTTGATGGCCTCATCGCGAGCCGCGAGCAGCCGTGTGCGCCCATATCGGCCGACTCGACGTCATTCCCGCCCGGCGGGCGTAAGCGTGGTCGACGAAGGCGTGGGCCTCTCTCGACCGATGCGCGTTTGCCGCACGGTTGCGGCCTTCTGCCGTCTCAGCGGGCGTGTTCGAGAGAAGCGTTGAGCGCGCTCGCCAGAGCCGCTTCTCCGCTCACCATGGCGGACCAGGCGAGCTCGATGCCCTTGCGCTTGCCCTTCGCGGTGAGCTTCAAGCCCTCGGGCGAGATCGTGACGATGTAGGGGCTGTCGCCGATGGTGATCTCGCGTCGCAGCGGTTTCGCCAGCTTGGTCGCCATTGCAAGCCTCGCGTGTGCTGGATCAGGGAAGGTCGAACCGGTATGCGAATATCATGACTGCGAGCCGGCGCCCGGCTGCAGCAGGCTCTTGACGAGCGCGCCGAGCCGGTCGAGATCGCTCTTGTCGAGACACGCGTTCGCCTGCGCCAACGCCTCGTCGGAGCCGTAACCCGGTGTCAGCGTGCCGGACAGGAAGATGAAGGGCGTGTCCGGCGCGAGCGCGCGCGCCAGCCTGAGCGCTTCCTTGCCGCTGAACTGCGGCATCGAATTGTCCGAGATGATGACATGCGGCCGCACCGACAGCAGCGCCGCGCGGAAATCCTCCACCGTGGTTGCGAGCACGACATGCGCCGCAATGCGCGCGCGCTTCAGTGCATATCGGGCGAGGTCCGCATCGGCCGCGGAATCCTCCGCCATCACGATCCGCAGGGTTCTCTCCTCGCCCATGCTCAAGCCTCCCCGGGGGATTCGAACGCCCAACTCTAACACGCCCCCGCCGGTGACACCCACGTCCGCCGGGCGTTACGATACGCTCGAACCCAGGAACGCCCAAGTGGACGCGTCCGCCCGACTCGCGAAACAGGCGGGCATCACGCTCAACCCAACTGGGCTGCAATCGACGGAGATCGTATGGAGCACATGTCCGAGGGCAGGGTCCTGCTGAGCGCCGCCGAAGCACAGGCGCTCGCCGAGCGCTCGCTCGCCCGCATCGGCTATGGAGCCGAGGAAGCGAAGATCATCGCCGACCACGTGGTCGATGCCGCGTTGTGCGGCTATGAATACTCGGGCCTGCCGAAGATTCTGAACGTGGCCGAGCATCGGCAGCTGCGTGCGCCGCGCCGGCCCATGCGGGTGCTGAGCGAAACGCCGCTGTCGACGCTGTTCGACGGCGGCAACAACAACGGCATGGTGGCCATGTATCGGGCCACGCAAGTGGCGATCGACAAAGCGCGCAGCCAGGGTTTCGCCGCCGTGGGGGTCAACAACTCCTGGATGAGCGGACGCAGCGCGCACTATGTCGAGCTGGTAGCGCGCGCCGGCATGATCGGCATTCATAGCGTCAGCAGCCGCATCCATGTGGCCGCACCCGGCTCGAGCGGCCCCGCGACCGGCACCAACCCGATCGCGTTCGGATTCCCGACCCTGGACGAGCCGTTCCTGGTCGACATCGGAACCTCGGCTTTCATGGGCACGGATCTCATTTTTCAGGAGCGGCGCGGCACGGTGCTCCCCGAAGGCGTAGCGATCGACGCTGAGGGCCAGCCCACGCGCGACCCGGCCAAGGTGCACGCGCTCCTGCCCTTCGGTGGTTACAAGGGCTTCGCCCTGGCGCTCACGATGCAGGCGCTCGGCGTGCTCGCCGGCTCGGGTTACGGCGACGACAAGACCTACGGTTACTTCGTCATGGCGATCAAGCCGGACCTGCTGGTGCCGCTGGACGATTTTCGCCGCGACATGAGCGCCATGCTCGCGCGCGTCAAGGCAACCCCGCGCCAGCCCGGTGTGGACGAAATCCGCCTGCCCGGTGAGCGCGCGCTGCGCAGCCGCGGCAAGGCTTTGCGCGAAGGCATCGAGATCGATCGCAAAATCTACGATGCGCTGCGCGCCCTCCCACAAGGCGAATTGCCGTAATCGAGCGCGTCGGAGGATTTTTGCGTCGCTGCGTACGGTCGAAGCTTCTTTTGCCGCGGAGGCCGACATGCCGACCCGACTCGAAGACCACCTGTTCGCCCTGGAGGAAAAATTCTGGACCCAGGGGCCGGAGTACTACGAGCGCAATCTCGCCTATACCGCACTCATGGTTTTCCCGGAGCCCGCGGGCGTCCTGCTGAAGGACGAGATCGCGCCCTCGCTCGCGGAAAAGGCCCGCTGGTCGCAAGTGGAACTGGAAGAGCATCGCCTGCTGGAGCTGGACGAGCAGGCCGCACTGGTGACCTACAAGGCGACCGCTGCGCGAGCCGACGGCGAACCATACCGCGCCCGCGCGAGCAGTGTCTACGTGCGCGACGGCGCTGCCTGGAAGCTTGCCTTCCATCAGCAGACTCCAGTTTGACGCCGGCAGCCGCGGCTCCCCTGCAGGGCGCGACGATTGCGTGGGACGGGCATGGCAGCCACGACCCAACGACGCTGGTCGGCGACGGTGATGCGAAGCAGCAATGCGCTCGATCTCGAGCCGGGCGTATTCATCAAGCGCAGCCCGCGCGCCGTCGCCCAATCGTTGAAGCGCTCTGCCGAGCACAGCAAGCGGCGCAAGAGCGAGCCGTTCCGCTCGGCGCTGTCGATGCTCGTTTTCCACCTCAACCGAGGCGGCAAGGGATTGCCGCAAGCGCGGCGGGATGTGCTCGAGCGCGCGAAGGACGAGCTGCGCAAGCTGTACGGCCGCGAGCCCGCGAAGCGAGCCGCTCCGAAGCGGCGAAGCCATACGAAGAAATCGGCCCAGGCGCGCGCGTCGAGCCGCTAAGGAATCCACAACATGTATCGAAAAATTCTGGTGCCAATCGACGGCAGCAATACTTCGCTGCTGGGCCTCGAGCACGCGATCGCGCTGGCCAGCGACCAGGAAGCGAGCATACGGATCTTGAACGTGGTCGACGAGATGGTCCTTACCACCATGATGGTGGAGCCGGTTGCAGTGCCGATCGGCGACGTGCTGGAATCCATGCGCGTGGAGGGACGCAAGACCCTGGACAAGGCCGTCGCGCGCGCGCAGAAGGCTGGCGTCAAGGCCGAGGCGGTGCAGATCGCGAGCCGCGGAAAGCCCGTTTCGGATGTCATCGTGGCAGACGCGCGCCGTTCGCGCGCCGACGTGATCGTGATGGGCACGCACGGCAGACGCGGCTTGAACCGCCTGCTCCTGGGCAGCGATGCCGAGCGCGTCCTGCACGATGCTCCCGTTCCGGTGCTGCTCACGCGCCGCTCCGGGCGAAAGTCGGCGCGCAAGAAAGCGCGCTCGCCGGCGAGCCCGCGCCGCCGCACGGCGGTATGATCGAAGCAGACTTTGCCAGGAGAACATCATGAACACTCGCATCGACAAGCTGGTTGATGAAGTGCGCGGCGTTACGGACGATGCCGAGGCGCTCGTACGCGCCAGCGCCGGGCAGGTCGGCGAGCAGGCGCGGCATGCGGCCGAGCGCGTCGAACGCTCGGTGGCGACCATGCGCTCGACGCTGGCCGCGTGGGGCGGGGAAGCGAGCGCGGCAGCCGGGCGCACCGCGACCCGAGCCCGGCAGCAGGTGGAGGATCATCCGTGGGCGGCGGTCGGCGTCGCCGCTGTCGCCGGAATCGTGCTGGGGCTCCTGATCCGGCGCAGGTAGCGGCGCCAGGCAAGGTAGCGCACACCAGGCTGGAGCACTGGTG
>JBOIEI010000027.1:0-7895 GCA_050741055.1 Burkholderiales bacterium
GGCCATCGATGACGAGGTCCCAGCGCCGATCGCTCGGCACCAGGTCGTGCACGTCGCCGCCGCAATCGCGCCACGTCTGCATGGCCGCGGCGGCATCGCCCGAGAGCTTGAACGGATCGCCCTGGAACACAACCGCGACGCGATACCACCACTGCTTCAGATAGCGTGCTGCGACGAAGGCATCGCCGCCGTTGTTGCCCGGACCGGCGAACACCAGCACCGATGCGCCCTGGTCGCCCATCAGGTCGCGTGCGAGCTCGGCGGTCGCACGGCCGGCTCGCTCCATCAGCGGTTCCGGGGCTGGCAGCGAAAGATAATGTTGTTCGACTGCCCGAATTTCGCGCGTGAGATAAAGCGCTCGGGGCTTGGCCTGTTCTCGGGGCATGATCTTGAAGGGCTCGCGTGCCTGGCGTTGTTCGAATTTCCGAGCAAGAGGTCGGATCATCGCCCGTGGAGACGGGAACCCAGGCCGCTCGCCCGACGCGGGCATTTCGCAGCAACGACACACCGCCTGGACGCCCGGCTGCGCGGGAATGACGTAGGCGAGTTTAAACGTCCGCGCGGGTGGTTAGTGTCCTAAGTCCGAAATTCGCCGCACAAAAGATGCCGAGAATCGACGCCATACATTGTCGCGAATCCTCGCCAGGTGTCCAACCTGGCTGTGGTTCGCTTCGGGTCTGGCGCCGATTTCGACACTTTTGCCCGCTTGCCCTCAGGGCAGGTGTTCGAGAGCTGCGACGAACCTCGGACTCAGGACACTCGTGTAAAATCCGACGTTTGCCGAGCGCCACACCACAATGTCCGAATTGCTGAGGCTGCGCGGGCGTTGCGCCTTCTCCGCGTTTCGACTGGCCGGGTTGTTGCGGGCGAGCCAGGCGCGGGTACCGCGGCTGACAGCCCTGCATGCCGAGCATTGGCACTTCGTCTGCGCGGCGCGCGCGCTGCGTCCCGACGAGCGGGCACGCCTCGAACGCATCCTCACCTACGGACCCGCCCGCGAGGCATCCGCCGAGCATGGCCGGAGTGAGGCATCCGCCGAGCATGGCCAGATGCGCCTGGTGGTGCCGAGGCTCGGCACGGTCTCGCCCTGGTCTTCGAAAGCCGGCGACATCCTGCGCCAATGCGCGCTCGACGCGGTCGAGCGCATCGAACGGGGCACCGCATTTCACTTCGTCGGCGATGGTGCTGCGCTGAGCGCGCGGGAGCTGGCCGCGCTCGACCCTGTGATCCACGACCGGATGACCCAGACGGTACTGCCGGATCTCGATTGCGCGGGCGATCTTTTCCGCCACTTCGCGCCGCAGCCGCTTGCGCACATCGACTTGCTCGGAGGCGGCCGTGACGCCCTGGTGCGCGCGAACGCCGACTTCGGCCTGGCGCTCTCGGAGGACGAGGTCGACTACCTGCTCGATGCGTTCGCCGCCGCAGGGCGCAATCCCACCGACGTCGAGCTGATGATGTTCGCGCAAGCGAATTCCGAGCATTGCCGGCACAAGATCTTCAACGCGCACTGGACGATCGACGCGGTGGCGCAGCCGCACACGCTGTTCGGCATGATTCGCAACACGCATGCGGCCAACCCGCAAGGCACGGTGATCGCCTATGCCGACAACTCGGCCGTCATGCAGGGCGCAAGCCATCGACGCTTCCATCCCGACGCCGACGGCCGTTTCCGCTATGCCGAGGGGCTCGTGCATACCGTCATGAAAGTCGAGACGCACAATCACCCGACCGCGATTTCCCCGTATCCGGGCGCGGCGACCGGCTCGGGCGGCGAGATTCGCGACGAGGGCGCCACCGGCCGGGGGGCGAAACCGAAGGCCGGACTGACCGGCTTCAGCGTCTCGCACCTGCGCATACCGGGCTTCGAGCAACCGTGGGAGGCGCTCGATTACGGCCGCCCGGCGCGGATCGCGTCGCCGCTGCAGATCATGCTCGAAGGGCCGATCGGCGGTGCGGCATTCAACAACGAGTTCGGCCGCCCGAACCTTGCCGGTTATTTCCGCACTTTCGAGCTCGCGGTCGGAGCCGAGATGCGCGGCTATCACAAGCCGATCATGCTTGCGGGCGGACTGGGCAACATCGACGACGCGCAATGCGCCAAACAGGCGTTCGCACCGGGCGCGCTGCTGATCCAGCTCGGCGGGCCCGGCTTGCGGATCGGCCTGGGCGGCGGAGCGGCATCGAGCCTGCATGCGGGCACCAACACCGAGGCGCTCGACTACGATTCGGTCCAGCGCGACAACGCCGAGATCCAGCGCCGCGCGCAGGAGGTGATCGACCGCTGCTGGGCGCTCGGCGAACGCAATCCAATACTCTCGATTCACGACGTCGGTGCCGGCGGGCTCTCCAATGCACTGCCCGAACTGGTGCATGGCGCCGGGCGCGGCGCGCTTCTGGATCTGCGCAACGTGCCCTCGGAAGAGCCGGGCATGTCGCCGCTGCAGATCTGGTGCAACGAGGCGCAGGAGCGCTACGTTCTCGCCATCGATCCGGCCGCCCTGGCAACGTTGCGTGCCATCTGTGAGCGCGAGCGCTGCCCGTTCGCGGTGCTCGGCACGGCAAGCGCCGACGAGCGCCTGCGCGTGGACGATCCGCTATTCCAGCAACCGGCGGTGGACATGGCGCTGAGCGTGCTCCTCGGCAAACCGCCGCGCATGCATCGCGACGTGTCCCATCGCAGCGTTTCGCCGCCGCAGTTCGATGCGGGCTCGATCGAGCTGGAGGACGCGATCGAGAAAGTGCTGCGCTTTCCCGCAGTCGCCGACAAGACCTTCCTCGTGACCATCGCCGATCGCACGGTGGGCGGATTGTGCGTGCGCGATCCGATGGTGGGGCCGTGGCAGATTCCGGTCGCGGACTGCGCCGTTACCGTGCTTGGGTTCGATACCTGTCGGGGCGAGGCGTTCGCGCTGGGCGAGCGCACGCCGCTCGCGGTGGCGAATGGCGCTGCCGCCGCCCGCATGGCAGTCGGCGAGGCGCTGACCAATATCGTTGCGGCCGGCGTCGAGCGTCTCGACCAGGTGAAGCTCTCCGCCAACTGGATGGCCGCAGCGGGTCATCCGGGCGAGGACGCGGCGCTGTACGATGCGGTGCATGCGATCGGCATGGAACTGTGCCCGGCGCTCGGCGTGAGCATACCGGTCGGCAAGGATTCGCTGTCGATGAAGGTGGCCTGGCGGCAGGATGGCGAGGACAAGGCGGTGATCTCGCCGGTGTCGCCGATCGTGTCGGCGTTCGCGCCGGTTGCGGACGTGCGGCTCGCCTGCACACCGCAGCTTCGTACCGATCGCGGCGACACGGTACTGGTGCTGATCGACCTCGGCTGCGGCAAGAACCGCCTCGGCGGCTCGGCGCTGGCCCAGGTCCATGGCGCCTTCGGCGGCCAGGTACCTGACTTGGACGACCCGGATCGCTTCAAGCGCTGCTTCGAAATCGTGTCCGGGGCCGTACGCCAGGGCTTGATCCTCGCGTACCACGATCGCTCCGACGGTGGACTGATTGCGACCGTGTGCGAGATGATGTTCGCCGGACATTGCGGCGTGCGCCTGCAATTGCCGCCGCTGGCCGGCAGTGCCCGTGTGCTCGAGATGCTCTTCAACGAGGAGTTGGGCGCCGTAATCCAGGTGCAAGCCGCGCGCGAGGCCGACATCATCATGCGCTTCGTCGCGGCCGGTCTCGGCGCTTGCGTTCACCCCATCGGCACGCCGAGCGCGACCGATACACTCTCGATCGACTGCGGTGGCCAGGTCGTGTACGAGCGCACGCGCCCCGCGTTGAAGCGCATCTGGTCGGAGACGAGCTATCGCATGCAGGCGCTGCGCGATCACCCCGAGTGCGCGCAGGAAGAGTTCGATCGCGCTCTGGCAAACGACGATCCGGGCTTGCACGCACGTCTCGACTACGATCCGGACGAGGATATTGCCGCCCCCTACATCAACCGCGGCGTCCGCCCGCGTGTCGCGATCCTGCGCGAGCAGGGCGTCAACGGACACATGGAGATGGCCGCGGCGTTCGATCGCGCAGGGTTCGAAGCGATCGACGTGCACATGAGCGACGTCATTGCGGGCCGGATCGCGCTCGCGGGTTTTCGCGGCCTGGCGGCTTGCGGCGGATTTTCCTATGGCGACGTGCTGGGGGCAGGCGAGGGCTGGGCCAAGTCCATTCTGTTCAATCCCAGGGCCCGCAGCGAATTCGAAGCGTTCTTCGTGCGCCCGGATGTGTTCGCCCTCGGCGTGTGCAATGGCTGCCAGATGTTCAGCAATCTGCACGAGATCGTCCCCGGCGCAGAGCACTGGCCCCACTTCGTGCGCAACCGCTCGGAGCAGTTCGAGGCGCGCCTGGTCGAAGTGGCGGTGCCCGAGTCGCCTTCCATCCTGTTCGCCGGCATGGCGGGGAGCCGCATGCCGATCGTGGTTTCGCACGGCGAGGGCTATGCCGAGTTCGGCTCCGCTGCGCAACTCGAACGCGCCCGAGCGCTCGTGAGCCTGCGCTACGTCGACCATCACGGCGAAGCGGCGACGATCTATCCGTACAATCCCAACGGCTCGCCCGAGGGGATCACCGGGCTCACCACGCCCGATGGCCGTATCACCATCGTGATGCCGCACCCGGAGCGCTCGTTCCGGGCAGTGCAGTTCTCATGGCACCCGCGCGAGTGGCGGGAGGATTCACCCTGGATGCGGCTATTTCGCAACGCGCGGGTGTGGGTCGGTTGATGCCGGCTAATTAACTGCCGGTGAAGGCGGGCTTGCGCTTCTCCATGAACGCGCGCCGGCCTTCGATGTAGTCCTGGCTGGCGAAACAGTCGCCGATGACGCGCTCGCACAGTGCCTGGTCGCGCTCCTGCTTGTCCTTCACGATTTCGTCGATCACGCGCTTGGACGCGATGATCGACAGCGGTGCGTTCGCCACCAGCGTGGCCGCGTACTTGTTGACGTAGTCCTCCAACTCGGAAGCAGCCACCACCTGATTGACCAATCCCACACGCAGCGCTTCGGGCGCGTTCAAGCGCCGTCCGCTGAACAAAATGTCCTTGGCCACCGATGGACCGACCAGGTGCACGAGCTGAGTCAGGCGCTCGGCGCCGTAGCCGATGCCGAGGCGGGCTGCAGGAATGCCGAATTGCGAATCCTCGGCACAGAAGCGCAGGTCGCAGTTGAGGGCGACCGCCAGGCCGCCTCCCAGGCAGTAGCCGCGAATCATGGCAATCGTCGGTTTGCCGACGCCCATCAGGGCGCTGCGGAAGCGAGCCGACTTCCTGCTGTACTCGGCCATTTGCTCCGGGGTCGCGCGCTCGGCCTCGAAGCGCGAAATGTCGCCGCCGGAGACGAAGGCCTTGTCGCCGGCGCCGGAAAGGACGATCACGCGCACGTTCGCATCCTGGGCGAAATCCTCGATGGCGTCGGCCGCGGCGAGCGCCATATCGGGCGAGAGGGCGTTGCGCTTCTCCGGGTGGTTGAACACGAGCGAACCGATGCCGTCGCGCTTGGATGCAAGAATCTTGTCGTTTGCCATGATCGTCGCCCTTTGTGGTGGTGCTACTCGGAGATCTTCGCCTTCGCGCGCAGGTCCGCCACCAGCTTTTGCAGCGATTGCTGGCTCATCATCTGGACGAGCTGTTTCTTTGCCTCGTCGTAGGTCGGTACCTTGAGGGGACGCTCGTCCTGCAGCTGGATGACATGCCAGCCGAACTGGGTCTGCACCGGGGTCTTGGTGGTCTCGCCCTTCTTGAGCTTGGTGAGGGCTTCGGCAAAGGGTTTGACATAGCGTCCCGGCGGCGCCCAGTTCAAGTCACCGCCGTTGGCCTTCGAGCCCGTGTCGAGGGATTTCTCCGATGCGATCGCTTCGAACTTGGCGCCCTTGGCGAGCTGCGCGAGCGCATCCTTCGCTTCCTCTTCGGTCTTCACCAGGATGTGCCGGGCGCGATACTCCTTGTCGCCCTGCTGGGCCTTGATGCGTTCGTACTCGCTCTTGAGCGCGGCCTCGTTCGGCTGGTTCTTGCGCAGGTGATCCTGCAGGAATGCGGCCACCAGCACGCCCTGGCGCACCATTTCGAGCTGCAGCATGACCTGCTCGTCCTTGTCCAGCCCGCGCTTCACCGATTCCTGCTGCAGCACCTCGCGGTTGATGAGCTCCTGCTTGAGGAAGCTGCGCAGCTCCGGCGAATCCTGCTGTCCCTGGGCCACGCGTTCGCGCACCAGGATCTCCAGCCTCGCTTGCGAAATGGGCTTGCCGTTCACGGTGGCGATCGTTCCGTTCTGGGCTGGCGTCCCGGCACCCTTGTCCTGCGCGGACACCGGCAGGGCGACGAGCATGGCTGCCAGCGGCATGCCGAGCAGCAGGGAGAAATACGTTTTCATCGACTTTCCTTTGAGAATGGATTTCACAGCTCGCCGGGGGCGTAGGTGCGCAGGGCCAGCGCGTGGATCTCGCGCTGCATGAGGGGCCCGAGGGCCGTGTACACCATGCGATGGCGCTCGAGCCGCGACTTGCCGGCAAAGCGGGGCGAGACCACCGTCAGTTGGTAGTGGCCACCGCCGCTGCGAGCCCCGGCGTGGCCGGCATGGCGCGCCGAATCGTCGATAAGCTCGACCGATTCCGGTTCGAGCCCCGCCAGCAAGTGCTCGATGGATTGGACGGTGGTCACGGGCCAACGGTTCGCCGCCGCAAGCCGGCGTACATACAAAAGATGCCGCCGGGTGCGGGGGGCACGAGGGCGTGGACGGCAGCCGGCATCGCGGCAGGCATCAACCGGGTCCCTTGTCCTCGGCGTACTTGGTGAGCATCAGCGCCTGGCCCAGTACGAACAGCAGCATCAGGCCGGTGGCGCCGAAGAGCTTGAAATCGACCCAGGTATCGGTGGAAAAGCTGTACGCGACGTATAGGTTCAACACGCCCATCACGACGAAGAAACCGACCCAGCTCTGGTTGAGCCGCGTCCAGACCCGATCGGGCAGCGCGATCTGCGAACCCATCATCGCGCGGATCAGATTCTTGCCGAAACCGTGGGCGGCGATAAGCAGCGCCGCCCCGAACAACCAGTAGAGCACCGTGGGCTTCCACTTGATGAACGTCTCGTCGCGCAGCAACAGTGTCGCGCCGCCGAACACTACGATGATGGCAAAGCTCACCCACAACATCGGCTCGATCTTGCGGGTTCTCATCCAGACCCAGCCGATCTGGACGAAAGTGGCCGCTATGGCGACCGCGGTGGCGACGAAGATGTCGGCAAGCTTGTAGGCGGCAAAGAACAGGACGACAGGGAAGATATCGAACAGGAATTTCATGGCGCGGCATTATGACCGCTCACTGGAACGAACACAACCGAGCGGGGGGCTTCGGAAATGACGCGATCAGCGCGGCTTTACTTGGGCTGTTCGAACTTCAGCGCAGCTGAATTGATGCAGTAGCGCAGGCCCGTAGGCGCCGGCCCATCTTCGAACACGTGACCCAGGTGGGCATCGCAAGTTGCGCAAAGCACTTCAGTGCGCTGCATGAGATGGCTGAGGTCGTCCTCAGTTCGGACCGCCGCGGGATCGAGCGGTTGCCAATAGCTCGGCCAGCCGCTGCCGGAATCGAACTTTTCGTTCGATCGGAACAGCGGCGTAGCGCAGCATACGCAGCGATAGACGCCCTCGGCGTGGTTGTCCCAATACTGGCCCGTGAATGGCGGCTCGGTGCCTTTGCGGCGCGTGACCTGGTATTGCTCCGGCGTCAATTGGGACTTCCACTCGGCTTCGGGTTTCTCGATCTTGGCCATCTCCGATCTCCTGTCGCGGTCGCGGGCTGGCGATCTCCGACGCGTTGCCCTCTGCGTCTCTGACGCGTTGCCCTCTGCGTCTCTGACGCGTTGCCCTCTGCGTCTCTGACTGCGTTCGCGGCCTCTGCGGCAA
>JBOIEI010000028.1:0-3567 GCA_050741055.1 Burkholderiales bacterium
GCTGCTCGGGCACCTCGAGCTTCTCCCAATCCAACAGCTTGCGATTTTCGTCGTGAGCCATGTCGATTCCTCTTCGGTCGGACGGCCGCGGGCCTGATCGCGGCGGCAGCGGCGCGTCGCAATGGTAGTCCATTTGCCGGATCACCACATCTGCCGCAGCAAATCCACCAGCTCGGACTCGTCCTTCACCTTGCGCGCATTCTGATGCAGGTAGAAGTCGCCCATGGCATCGTGCGCGATGCGGCCGATGTCTTCTTGCGGGATGCGGGCATTGCGCAGCCGCACGGGCATGCCGAGACGCCGGTAGAAATCCTCGACGAAGTCCGCGGCGCGGCGGGCCGCGTCGACCTGAGGGAGACCATCGCCGACGCCGAGGCCCTGGGCCAGCCGCGCGAGACCGGCGGCGGTCGGCTCGAGGTTGAAGCGCAAGCCCCAAGCCGTCGTGAGGGAATACGCATCGCCGTGCGTCACGTTCTCGTACAGCGTGTCGAGCACGTGGCCGAGCGAAGAGATGATGCCGAACGCACGCCCGCGCATACCGTCGAGAGCTCGGTTGCTCAGGAACGAGGCGGCGACGAGATTCATGCGTGCGGTCGTGTTCTGCGGATCGGTGCGAATGAGCGGCAGGCTTTCCAGCGACAGCCGCAGCGCCTGCAGGAAGTCGCCGTGCGAGATCGGATTGGTCCGGGGTGCGGCTGCGCCGGTGAGAATGCCGCTGAAGGCCGAGGCCGCGGTGCTGAGATAGAGATCGGCCGGCGCGGTCGCGAGCGCGTCGTCGTCCCAGATCATCGCGAACGGACGCGTCTTGGGATCGAACAGCTCCAGCCGATGATGCGTCTCGGTATCCATGACCGCCGTTCCCGCGCGTGTCATCGCGGTGCTGGGCGTGGTGAGGACGAGGATGTTGGGAATCTTCGGCGCCATGAGCCGCGGGCTCACCGGCGCCTGTCCGGGCGGATACTGGGTGCAGATCTGATGAATGTCGCCCTTCTCGGCGAGCAGGATGATGATCGCGCGCGCTGTCACCATCGCGCTGCCGCCGCCGATCGCGACGATCAGATCGGCATCGGCTGCGCGTGCGGCAGCCGTTCCCTCACGCACCGACGGCAGCGGCGAGGACGTCGCCACGCCATCGAAGACGCCGGCGAACTTTTCGCCGAGATTGTCCTTCACGCGGGCGACCAGGTCGGTTCGGGTCGCGACGGACTTGCCGCAAACCACGAACGCACGCTTGGCCTTGGTGCGGTCGACCTCGCCGCGCAGCTGGTCGAGCGAACCCTTGCCGGCGTGGATGCTAAGCGGGAACGAGCGGTGGCGAAAAGGGGCGGCGGCTTCCATGGGCGACTCCTTGCAAAACGTTCCTGTGAGGCAGCTTGCATGATAGCCATGCAATAATCCGCGGGCCATGGCTGCGAACAAACAGGCACCCGACGAGTACGACATCCTGCGCGAGCGCATCCTGCGCGGCGAGCTTCATCCCAGGCAGCGCCTGGTGGAGACCGAGCTTGCCGAGAACCTGAGCTCGAATCGTGCACGCATCCGCCGGGCGTTGGCGCGGCTCGAACATGACGGCCTGGTAGCGATCGAGCCCTATCGCGGCGCGTACGTACGCATGGTGAGCGAGGCGGAGGCCGTCGAGATCTTCGAGACGCGCGGCGTACTCGAGCCTTTCCTGGTGCGCCGGACAGCTGCGCGCGCAACCAGCGCCGACAAGACGCGATTGCAGGCGCTGGTGAAAGAGATGCAGGATGCCTTCGACCAAGGCAATCCCATGGTCGTGGGACGCAGCTCGCGCAAGATCCGCGAAGAGATGTGGCGCATCGCCGGCCAGCAGACCATCACCAGCCTGCTCGCGATGCTGAACACGAAGCTGATCCGCTTCTGGTACCGCTCGGTGATGGTTTCCGATCGTGCGGCCAGCATCAGGAGCGAGCTCACCGCGGCGGTCGATGCGATCTGCGCGGGTTCGACCGAAGAGGCTTCAGCTGCCATGAAGCGCTATCACGACGACGCGATGGCGGCATTGCGCCAGGCCATGCAGCTGCGCGCCGGGGGCGGCGACGGCGACGTCGCCTAGGCCTTCCAGATGTCGCCGCTCTTCGCCAGGTGCCGAATCGGGGTTACGCTTTCCACAGTCCACCCCTTCTTCTTCAGCCACTGGTCGAAGTCCGCCTGCGAAACGCCGTGACATTCGGCGATCATCCGGCCGTCCCCGAGCGCATACACGCTCGTGATGGTCGTCTTCGGGTCGATGCGCCACTGCGGCGTTTCCTTCAGCTCCTCGCCGAAGCGCTTCAGGTCGTCCCAGCCTGGCGCTCTTCCAATCGCAATCCAGCGTGCCATGGTGATTCCTTCTTGGATGAACTATCCGGATATCGGCTTGGAGTGAAGCGTGAAGAAGTGAAAAGTGAATCGCAAGGATCGCTCTTTCACGTCTTCACTTTTCACGCTTCACTCGGGTCATCTCGGCCGCACCGAGCCACCTACTGACTGACGAGTTTCTTCGGCGGAACGAACGGGTAGGGGATCGGCTTGCCGTTGCGGATGGGCAGCACGATCGTCGCCCTTCCCGGGCACGTCTCGGCGTAGTGGCGCATGCCGACGTCGAGATCGAGGAAACCGAGGCCCTCTTCCTCGTACTTCTTCGTGACCTTGGCCCAGACCGTGAGCGTGTCGCCCGGCACGATCATCGCGCGATGCTGGAAGGTCACCTTCCACGGCCAGCCGTCGGGCAGACAGAGATCCTTCAGGTAGCGCGGCAGGATGCTTTGCTTCCACGACCCTTGGCCGAGGATGTTGGGCAGCTGCTCGTGGTAGATGGCGAAGCTCTGGTCATAATGGATGCGATGCCAGTTCTCGATCGCGGCGCTCCAACGGAACAGGTGCGTCGCAGTCAGCGGACCGATGACGAGCGACGGAAACTCGTAGCCCACATCGACGTCGCCCCAATAGGTTTGCTTCTTGTCCCTCAGTTCTTGCGCGGTTGTCATCAGCCGAATCCTCAGCGCCGGATCGACGAGGCGCGCAGGATGCACAGCACCTCGTCTTTCTGGTTGGTGTAGACCGTTTCGGTGGTCACGATCAGCATGTGCGAACCGTCCTTGCCGACCCGCTCCTTGATGTCCGCGTACTTCGCCTGCGAGAAGATGCGATCGCCGAGCTTCGGGTATTGCCGCACCTCGATCTCGTTGCCGGCGTTGAGCGTACGCACGAGCGGGGTCGGGAGGTTCGGCAGGCCCCCGCGCGTTTCCGGCGTGCGCACGCCCTGGATGCCGTCGGACTCCGGGTTTTCCTCGAAAGCCCGGGTGATCGGATCTTCCGCGCCGGGGCGCGTGCGCCGGCCGATGTACGTGCAATAGATGGGCGGGGTGATGATGCCGCCGAACTTGGTCTTCTTGGCGAACTCGTCGTCCCAATAGCGGGGATCGGGGTCCATGATGGCCTGCGTGAAAATGCGCAGGCCCTCACGCTCGATTCCCCACGGGAAGCTCGCCTCGATCTTTTCGGCCGTCGCGCCGATGACCGCCTTGACCTCGGGAGTGAGGGCGCTTTCGCCCTGGGTAGCTG
>JBOIEI010000029.1:0-1726 GCA_050741055.1 Burkholderiales bacterium
GGATAAGATTGCGCGGCATCGGCTGCCGCGACAGCGCCCGACAATCCGGCGCAGCAGCCGGCCATCCACGCACGTTGCCATCGAACTACGGTCATTCCTTCTCCTGTCGAGCTTTTGTAATCGCCGCCACTGGCCCCTCTCCCTCCGGGGTGAGCCCGGGAATTCGCGGACCAGGGTCCGCGCCGGGCGAACGGCATCGGCCTGCATGCCGATGCGCGCACTGCAAGTGAGGGGATGGAGCCCTCAGTGCGCGCCGCGCAACCGCATTTCGGCGAGCACCACCTCGATGCCTTTCTTGTCGATGGTCCGCAGGCCCTTCTGGCTCAGACGCAGACGGACCCAGCGCTTTTCGCTCTCCACCCAGAAGCGGCGGTACTGCAAGTTCGGGAAGAAGCGGCGCTTCGTCTTGTTGTTGGCGTGCGATACGTGGTTGCCCTTCTGGGGGCGCTTACCGGTGACCTGACAGACTCGTGCCATGACGGCTCCAACCGCTCGATTTGCGAAAAGTCTGTGATTGTAGCCCGGACGCAGAGCACGCTCAAGCGCGAGTCATAGCAGCCCCCTCTCCGCGAACGAAATCGCGGCGTTGCCCGCGATCACGAAGTGGTCGAGCACCCGCACGTCCACCAGCGCTAAGGCCTGGCGCAACGCCCGTGTGAGCGCTTCGTCGGCGTGGCTCGGCTCGGCCACGCCGGAGGGATGGTTGTGCGCCAGTATCATGGCGGCCGCATTGCGGGCGAGCGCGCTCTTGACCACTTCTCGCGGGTAGACACTGGTCTGGGTCAGCGTGCCTCGGAACAGTTCCTCGTCGCCGATCACCCGGTTCTGTGCATCGAGGTACAGGCCGACAAACACCTCGTGCGGCAGGTCGCGCAGCTTCAGGCGCAGGAAGTCGCGCACCGCCCCGGGCGAGCCGAGCGCATCGTGCCGCGCCATCTCTTCGCGCAAGGCTCGACGCACGAGCTCCATCATCGCACTCATCTGGCAGAAACGGGAGATGCCGAAACCGCGCTGCTCGCATAGCATCGCGCGCTCGGCCGCGAGGATGGCGGAGAGGCTGCCGAAGCGTCCGAGCAGATCGCGTGCGACATCGACCGCTGTCTTGCCGCGCACGCCGGTGCGTAGAAAGACGGCGAGCAGCTCCGCATCCGACAGCGGCTGCGCGCCGCAGCGCAGGAGGCGCTCTCGCGGGCGCTCGGCTCTCGGCCAATCGCTAATTGACATACGGCTTCTCGTTCGTTCGCTCCAGCGCGACCGCGAGTCTGCCATCGTGGCCGGGGTTGCGCGCTCGCCCACAAGGCCTATGCCGGATACCCTAGCCGCACGCTCGAGCGCAAGGCTCGTCCGGCGCGTCCGGTCCGCCCAGTGCGCTTGCGCTTCCTGGTTTACACTCACGCATCGCTTCTTCGTACGCGACGCATCATGCCCGCACGACCGAAACCTCGCCTGCTGCTCGGGCTCTCCGGCGGTATCGCGGCCTACAAGGCGGCCGAGCTCACCCGCCTGTTCGTGCAGGAGGGCATCGACGTCCAGGTCGTCATGACCGAGGCCGCATGCGGCTTCATCACGCCGGTGTCCATGCAGGCGCTCTCGGGCAAGCCTGTTTACAAGGATATGTGGGACGCGCGCATCGGCGACAACATGGCGCACATTGACCTGTCGCGCGACCGCGATGCGATCGTCATCGCGCCGGCAAGCGCCGATCTGCTCGCCAAGATCGCCCATG